>JALZID010000314.1 GCA_030860485.1 Pseudomonadota bacterium
ACCGAGACCTACTGGGCGTTTCACAAGGCCCAAGAGCAGACGCGCAACCACCTTTCCCGGATGGCGAGCCACGACTTTCGAAAGGCCGCCTGACCCGTCCGCGCGTCGTTCTAAAAGAGCCGCACCCATCAAAGATCCGCCCGTGATCGCAAGATCCTCACGCATCTGGGCTGGTCCGCGCGGGCACCTCCCGAGCACCGGCGCGGCCCTTCGATCGATCCAACTGGCCTGATCCCGGCCGCGAACCCCCCTCCCATCCGGTTCCACTCCCTGAGCCGACAGCCCCCTTTGCCCTGCACTCGCGTGAGAGGCCAAAACGCCCCGGATCCGGGCGCCTCGGACCGATGAAGGGCCTGAAAATGCCACGATTCCAGGCCGAGGACGCGCGTGATTGACACCCCGCAGGTTCAGGCGTATCTTCCCTTTCGAGGAAAAAGGGCGTTTTAATCCTATACCTCGAGTTCGACGAGGTAGTGAAGCAGGCTTTCGGCCAGCGCCGCAAGACGCTCGCGAATGCGCTACGCGGCCTGCGCAGTCCCGAACAGACGCGGACGGCGGGGATCGATCCCGGCGCGCGCGCCGAGACGCTGTCTGCGGAACAGTTCGCGCGGTTGTCTAATGCCCCGTCAACTGTAAGTTGATGCTGCCCGGCCGTGACCTGAACGGAGGCGTCCTATGAGCTATCGCCACATCCTGACCGCGGTGGAGATGCACGATGACGACAAAGCCCTGCTGGCGCGGGCATGTGATTTCGCCCGGCTGTCCGGCGCCCGGCTGTCGGTGCTGCACGTGGTGGAGTACCTGCCGGTCGATCCGGCCGGCGACGCGTTGCTGACGACGTCGGTCGATCTTTCGCGCGAGCGCGCCAGCCAGGCGGAAACGCTGCTGCGCGATTGGTGCCGGGTGCTGGAGATCCCGGCCGAGCAGGCGCGGGTCGTGGTTGGCGCGGTCACTGCGGAAATCCTGCGCACTGCGAGCGAGTCCGCGGTGGACCTGATTGTCGTCGGCCACCCGCCGCGTAAAGGCCTGGCGAAGTTCTTCAGCCACACTGAGGAAGGCGTGGTCCACCGCGCGCCCTGCGACGTGCTGGTGATGCGTCTGGCGCAGTGAGGGGATAAGGGTCAGAGGTCAGGGACCAGAAGACCCAAGTTGGCATTTCGCTGATCTCTGGCCCCTGATCCCTGTCTCCTGATGTCCATTGGCGATGTGCAGGGTTGCTATGACGAGCTGCGGAGGCCGCTGGACCGCGTGGGATTCGATCCGGCCGCGGACCGGCTCTGGTTCACCGGCGACCTGATCAATCGCGGATCGCGGTCGCTGGAGGGTTCTGCGATTCGTGCGCGGGCTCGGCGAGCGGGCGGTCACGGTGCTCGCCAATCACGAGCTACACACTGCGTCGCGGTTTCCATCCCCGGCGCTTGGTCACGCGGGGATCCCAGGGCACAGATCGAGCTATTTCAGCCTAAAGGTGAGGGTGGCGGGATCAGTGAAAACGAGAGCGAACTTCACCTCGAACTCGCCTCGAGCTTTGTGGAATTCGTCGGTCCCCCCGGTGACCGGGAGGACGAAGCGCCCGGCCGTGAAGTCGTCATTGGTGACGATGCCCGACACCGTGATCTTGCCCCTGCCGAACAGCACGAACCCGATGGTGCAGAGATTCGCCCCCTGATGGGCCGGGCGGAGATCATCGGGGGTGTCGAACGGGCTCGTGGTGATGCAGACACCGCTGTTCCGGCCGGCCACCTCGCCGTCCTGGTAGCGGAGATCGTCGCTGAAGAGGTCCTGGCCCCCCACCCCGTTAGTGGTACTGGGTTCCTCGATTTCGGTGTCCAGGCCCAAGGTCCCTTCGCCGGCGTGGTCCCCGGTGAGGACGATTGTCTTCTCGGATTTCTTGCCGGAGGTGCCGCCCGCGAACGCCGAAGGCGTGGCGAGTCCCAAGCTGAGCACGATGGCGGAGATGACGCCGAATGTCTTGATGTTTGTAGGAAACGTATTCTGAGCCATTCTTACCTCCTGTGCGCCAGGCTAAACCGGCAGGCCGCCGATCAAACCCATGGCATTCTTCCTGGCCTCACCCGATGCGCTTCAATGCTTCGCCTTGCTCCCGCAGCAGTCGCGCCAGTTCCCGCAGTTTCGCCCGCGTGCCGCCCTTGTAAGCGTTCCTCGACACCCGCGCCTTACCCTCTTCGGACTTCGGCCCCGTCGAATGTTCCCAAGGTCGCCATTGGTGGATCGCTGCCGACTGCCGCGCCCGGTGTTCGGGTGTCCGGTGGTAGCTCATTGCTGCCCCCTGATAGTTTGTTCATTGTTTTCGGCCTGCATTTGCAATGGATTGATCCCGGCCGCCCGCTCGTGCCTGTTCGAGGTCCCGCGTCCCAAGTGGAATACTCGGGCTAGCCCGAACCACCGCCGCCTTGGTAGTTGCTTTCGCCTCGATTGCGCCTGCTCGCTCAGCCAAGGTGATAACGCTTTAGCGGTGATCGGCCCTCTCTCCGGGACTACCACCGCTTCCCACTGTACATCGTGATTAAATGCACAGCCATGATCGCGAGTCGCGACAAAATGTCGCACCCCTGTCTGCGTAACGGTCTGAAGCAAATGGCAACCAGGCGATCGAGGGGCTGTTACGATAGCCGAACCCCGTCGTTATCATCACCTCGCGGCCCGCCCCACCGCTCAAAAAAACCCCCGCGGTTACGGGGGTAATGCTGCTGGAAGCAACGACATGGCCCCATAACGCAACGGCAGGCCAACCAACCTATCGAATCCGTCAGGCACTCGGTCGTCCGGAGGGTACGATCGCGCTCACCTCGAAGCGCTCCGTTTGGGCCCGACCCCGCTCCCCTGCACTATTCAGACGTCGAGATCGATCCCGGTGGCTCCACCTCGCCGTCGCCGACGATCCACTCGACATCATTTACGGCATCGTCGGCCGTACGGCGGGTGGCGTCCACAGACTGCATCAGCACCAGGACCTGCTCCGGCCGGTGATCCACCGTACTGTAAACTGCCCAAAGCCTGGTCATCTCTGTTCCTCTTCTCGAGTGCTATCGTGTCCCGCCGAGACGCAGGGAAGAGGGCCAGCGCGCCGAAATCTGCGTGCAAGGCGTGGCCGGAACCGCCCAGCTCTTCCCCTTCGATGCCGTACACTCCGGCAGGCTCATCTACTCACCTCTAGCTGCGTATCCTCCTCGCTCCCACAAGCCCATAGCAGGACAAAGGCAGGCCAAGCTCCATGTCACGTCATATGCTCCTGGTCATCGGGATCCTCGACCACGCCTCTGCGCCGACCGCCGCCTGAGCCCCGCTCCCGGTCCCCAGGTCGCTACCCGACGCGTACTGCAGCGACCGAAACGCTCGACTGGCGGACAGCATAATGCGGTGGAGGCCGTTTGGGAATGCGACATTTTGTCGCGCGACAATATGCCGCAGCCACGGTGATTCGAGTCCAACATGGGTCTTGCGCGCCATCATGCGGCTTGCATCGCCGTGCACCGTTTTACGGGCATCATCGCGGGTACCAGTTACCGTCAGCGCCAGAGTTCGTAGGATGGGGTGAAGCCGATAGCCCAATCCTATCTTGCCCTTCGCCGATCTATGGGGTTCAGAGCGCTGTCCCGAAGCTAGGCGACTTTTGCAGCAAGGTGGAGGTCCGCTTTGTGGCCGATTCACCGCATGAGCAGTTTCGGAGACAAACGGCCGGAACGCCAAAAAAGCCGCTTCCCCCTACCTTTACGCCTTGCGGGTGCTCATCCGCGGCCTTACCGGAAGCGGGTTACGCGATAAAGCAAGCTAATCCGCCTTAATTAAGGTGCGTAAGGCCACGACCCACTATTCGGGGAGCGCGGTAGAGGCCCGCTTTTCGGAGGTTCTGGTAGGGTTCTATGCCACGGGGGCAAGGGTGGAGGCGAGCGGTTGCGAACGGGTCAAATGAAGGGGTGCGCGGCGCACCTACGACTTCCAACGGACGGCTTGCGCCGCCGTCCGGCGGAGGCCCCGGGGGAAGGGGGTCCGCATGACCGGCGCTCTGCCCCCCTCAGCCGCTGCGCCCGCGGCCGACGAGCGCGTGCAGGCTCTGCAGGAGATCGCCCGGCAGGAGCACGGTCTTGCCGCCCGGCGAAGCGGCGAGGTCGCGGATGGCGGTGATGTATTTTTCGCCGAGGAGGTAATAGGCCGGCAACTCGCGGTCCGAGATCGCCGCCGTCACCTTGCGGATGGCCTCCGCGGTACCGTCGGCGAGCGTCACCTGGGCCTCGGCGTCGCGGCGCGCAGACTCGAGGCGCGCCTCGGCCTGGAGGATCGCCGCCTGCTTTTCGCCCTCGGCCTTGGTGACCGCGGCCTTGCGTTCGCGCTCCGCGGCGGCCTGCTTCTCCATCGAGGTCTGCATGGTGGGCGAGGGCTTGATGTCCCGGATCTCGACGGATTTCAGCGTGAGCCCCCAGTCGGACACGTTGTCGGATATCGATTCCTTGAGCCTGGCCTTGATCGCGTCGCGCGAGGACAGCGCGCTGTCGAGGTCCATGTCGCCGATGATGGCGCGCAGGGTGGTCTGGGTGATGTTCGAGACCGCCATGCGAAAGTCGGTGATCCCGTACACGGCCTTCACCGGATCGGTGACCTTCACGAAGGCGATGGCATTGGTGATGATGACGGCGTTGTCGCGGGTGATCACATCCTGCTCGGGGATATCGAGGATGAGGTCCTTGGTCGGGACCTTGTAGGCGACCTGATCGATGTAGGGGATGACCAAGCACAAGCCCGGATTCAAGGTCGCATTGAACTTCCCGAGGCGCTCGACCACCCATTCCTCGCCCTGGGGCACGATGCGCACCCCCTTGGCGACGGTCACCAAAATGAAGACGAAGATGACGATGGCTACGATGGTGGGACCCATGACGTTCTCCATTTAATTCACCCCGCTAGTTGATCGGCTCGACTTTGAGCGTCTGACCGATGACATCCACGATGCGGGCGCGCTCGCCGCTCCGGATCGGCACATCGGCGATCACAGTCCACGTATCCGAACCGAGCACCGGTTTCTGAAAGCGGATCGTCCCGCGGCTCATCTCAGTGACGTCCTTGGTGATCAAACCGCGCTCGCCGATGACGGCCTCCTTGGAAAGGCCGGAGCGCGTGCGTTGCGGGGCCGGGAAGAGCCAGAACCATAGCGCGACGAGGATGGCCGACAGCGCGCCCCATAGACCGAACTCTTGCGCGAGCGTGAGGGGGACGAAGGCCTTGACCGCCCCGACCAGGCAGGCCGCGACACCGAACCAGAGAATAAAAAACGTCGGGCCCAACAGCTCGATGAGCATGAGGGCGAAGCCGCCCACGACCCAATACCACCACGGGATGTTCATGGACTCCCTCCTCGCCCAGGACACACGCCAGGGATCGGCAGCGCCCCGGCTCGACCTTACGGACCGCCCGGCAGGTCCGGGCAGGTCTTGCGGTAGGGCTCATCGCCCAGGTGCTCGCCCCATTCGTCGGCCGAGAGATTGCGGCTCACATGCCCGCAGCCCAGGGCCACCAGGTCTTCCGGCCGCCACAGCGACACGGCAGCGGCGTTGCCCGAAGCACTCGCGAGATAGCGGTCATCGGCGCTGAAGGCGAGGGCGAGGACCGGGGCGTCGTGCTGCGCCCGTCCGAGCGCCGTCCCATTGGCTGCGTCCCAGAGCCGCACGCTGTTGTCGAAGCCGGCGCTCGCGAGCGTTCGGCCATCGCTCGAAAAGGCCACGGCGCGGACCGAGTCGTCGTGTGCCATCTCGAAGAGCTGCTTGCCGCCCGCGACCTGCCACACCCGCACGGTCTTGTCGTGGCTCGCGCTCGCGAGGCGCCGCCCGTCGGGGCTCAGGGCGACACCCTGGACCGCGCCGCCGGGCTCCACTCTTCCGACCTCCTTGCCGCCCTGGATGTCCCAGAGCCGCGCGGTACCGTCCTGGCCGCCGGTCACGAGCAGGCGCCCATCGGCGCTGAGGGTCACCGCCAGGAGCCCGTCCTCCTCGTGCCGGACCCGCACCACTGATTGGCCATCCGCAAGCGCCCACACAGCGGCGCTGCCGTCCTCGCTCCCGGTCGCCAGATAGGCGCCATCCGGGCTCAAGGGGTCCGAACCAAAAGCCAGGGCCTTGACGGTGTCTTCGTGCTGTAAGGTCCGTTGCTCCGTCCCGGACGTCGCATCCCAGACGATCGCGCGTTGCCCGCTCGCGGTCGCCAAGAGCTTGCCGTCCCGGCTCAGGGCGAGGGCCTCGACCAGGGAAGGGTGGTCGAGCCGCTGTCGCTCGCGGCCGGTCTCCGTATCCCAGATCCGCGCGCTCTTATCCCAGCTCGCGGTCACCAAGAGCGCGCCGTCCGGGCCCAGGGCAACGCCCTGGACCAGGTCGTCGTGCCTCGCCTGTATGAGGGTCACCCCGGCCGTGGTGCGAAACACGTGGGCATGATTACCCGCGGCCGTGACCAAGAGCTTGCCGTCCAGGCTCAGCATGACGCCGACCATCGCCCAATAGAGTGCGGAGGCTGACCCCACCACGAGCACCGCCAGGAGACCGGCGCCAAGGAGGCGCTCCCGGCGCTGGCGGCGCAGATCATCTGCCTCGATGCCGTCCGGGGAGCGGCCGTGCAGCCGTGCGACGAGACCGACGATGGCGCCGCGAAAGCGGGTATGCCCGGGCAGGAGCCTGCGTTCCGCGCGCGCCCAGCGCAGGTCCACGACGAGGGGCCTGGCCTTGAACTTCCCTTTCAAACCCTCCGGCAGGGAAGGGGTGCGAGCCCAGTCAAAGTCGCCGACGGCCGGGTCCCAGGCGATCTCGCCCTCGGTCAGGACCAGGATCAGGTCCGCGATCGGATGGCCTTCGAGCCAGCGCCCGAGATGCGTTGTGACGCGCTCGGACTCGGCGGCGTCGCTGGAGGCGAGCAGGACGAACCTCCCTGCGTCCGCGAGCGCCTCGTCGGCGCGTCCCTGCCGGGCGCGCCCTGATAGTGGATTCTTGAACAGGGGGTTCGCGAAGGTCGTACCCCACACGTTCAAGGCCCTGGTGCGGTTCCACGGCCGGGCAAAACGCTCGAACGCCCGCTTCAAAGCCCGCGCCAGGCGCTTGTCACTCGGGTGGTAGGCGATATACACGTCGTACTGCACTTTTCCCCCTATCGTTGTGTGCGGTGTTCTCGGCCGTGTGCGTTGGCAGGACCATACGCATGGCACCTGAGGTCCATCGCCCGGCGCCGCGCGTCGCACGTGCCGGTGCCGCCGAATGCCCGCGGCGCGGGCCGAGTGATCTTACCCCCAGGCGCCGCGGGCGTCTCGCGGGGCGTCGGGGGCCGATCCCTCGACCTCCTCGGGACCGTCGCCTGCTCGCGTGACCGGTATCGAGACGACGAGCGTGGGGTGCGGCCACTTGAACGAGAGTCGAAAAGCCACCATCGCAGATGATGCCAAGTGGCTGAAGCAGTTGGATCCCTTCATAGGCGATCTGGCCCTCGATGCCGTCCATATGGGCGCCCTCACCCGGCAGGCACGTGATCGTGCGGGGCTACCTCAGGTGCGTGTTCACGATCTCAAGCACACGTTGGACGGCCTTGCGCGCGGCCGGCGTGAGCTTTGAGGACCGGCAGGACTTGTTGGGACACAAGTCCGGGAGGATTACGACGCATTATTCGGCGGCCGAGCCATCGAATTTACGACGCGGTCAATGCAGTATGCGGGACAGAGTCCCGCAAAACTCCCGCATTGGTTTTGCTACGAGGCCGAGTATGCGTAACCTATTGTTTTAATGGTGGGCCCGGTAGGACTCGAACCTACGACCAAGGGATTATGAGTCCCCTGCTCTAACCGACTGAGCTACAGGCCCCAGCGACCGGCGGCGCTTAATCCAGGAACGTGCGCAGTTGCTCGGACCGGGATGGATGCCGCAGTTTGCGCAGCGCCTTCGCCTCGATCTGCCGGATGCGTTCGCGCGTGACGTCGAACTGTTTCCCCACCTCTTCGAGGGTATGGTCGGTGTTCATGTCGATCCCGAAGCGCATCTGCAGGACCTTGGTCTCCCGTGGCGTCAGGCCGGCCAGCACCTCGCGCGTGGTGCGGCACAGCCCCTCGAAGGTCGCGGAATCGACGGGCATCAAAGTACCCTGATCCTCGATGAAGTCGCCCAGGTGAGAGTCTTCGTCGTCGCCGATCGGGGTCTCCATGGAAATCGGCTCCTTGGCGATCTTCAGCACCTTGCGGATCTTGTCCTCGGGCATGTCCATGCGCTTCGACAACTCCTCGGGTGTGGGCTCCCGCCCCAGCTCCTGCACGATCTGGCGCGACACGCGATTCAGCTTGTTGATGGTCTCGATCATATGGACCGGGATCCGGATGGTGCGGGCCTGATCGGCGATGGAACGGGTGATGGCCTGGCGGATCCACCACGTCGCATAGGTCGAAAACTTGTAGCCGCGTCGATATTCGAATTTATCGACCGCCTTCATGAGCCCGATATTGCCTTCCTGGATCAGATCGAGGAACAGGAGGCCGCGATTGGTGTATTTCTTGGCGATCGAAATGACGAGGCGCAGGTTGGCCTCGACCATCTCCTTTTTCGCGCGCCGCGCCTTCGCCTCGCCGATCGACATGCGCCGGTTGATCTCTTTGATCTCGGAGATAGTCATACCCGTGCCCTTCTCGATGGCGACGAGCCGCTTCTGGGCCTGGGCGATATCCTGCTCATGTTGCCCGACGGCGGCGGCCCAGGGCCTCTGAGACCGCCCCAGGCACCTGACCCATTCGAGGTTCGTTTCATTGTTTTGAAGCGCACTGATGACGTCCTTGCGCGGGATCCCGACGCGCTGCGTGCACACATCGAGGATGGCGCGCTCCTGGTTGCGGATCCGGTCGACCACCTGCCGAACCTCGCCGCTCAGTCGCTCGGTCAGTTTCGGAACGAATCGAAATTCCAGGACCACGGCGCACAACTGTTCACGGAGCTTGACCGTGCGTGGCTCGCTGCGCCCATGGCGTTTGATGGTGGCGCCGAGCTTCGCGTGTAACCGACGCAGGTGCTCGAACTTCTCGCGCACATCGTCGGCATTCAACTGACCGCTCAAGGGGTCGGCGTCCTCTCCGTCCGCGCGGCCGTCGACCTCCTCTTCCTCCTCCGCATTCGCCTGACGGACACGCGTACGCTGCTCGATCGGACCGGGCTCGGCGTCGCCGGCAGCGAACCCGCTCAAGACCTCGCTGAGCTTGATCTCCCCCGCCACGACCCGGTCAAACTCGCCGAGGACCGTATCGACGACACTCGGGAAGTCGGCGAGCGCCGAGAGCACCTGGTTCAGGCCCTCCTCGATACGCTTGGCGATGGCGATCTCACCTTCGCGCGTCAAGAGGTCCACGGTCCCCATCTCACGCATGTACATGCGCACCGGGTCGGTGGTGCGCCCGAACTCCTCGTCTACGGTCGCGAGCGCCGCGGCCGCCTCGTCGGCGGCGTCTTCGTCGGCCGCGATCGCGGCCTCTCCGCCCAGAAGGAGCGATTCGATGTCCGGGGCCGTCTCGTGGACAGAGATCCCCATGTCATTGATCATGCTGATAATATCTTCGATCTGCTCGGGATCGACGATGCCTTCCGGGAGGTGGTCGTTGACCTCGTGGTAAGTCAAGAACCCCTGTTCCTTCCCTTTCGCTATCAATCGCTTGAGCTGCGAGCGCTCGTCGCCGTTATCGATGTCGTCGAGGGTTTCCATGGTGGCCATAATGTAATATCAGCTAGTTAAGACCATCAACCGAAGTATAGTTTGGCCCGCCACCCCCGCCAGGTTGCGCGTGACCGGCCAAGCCCGAGACACTCAAAACCTTAATTTTATTTGATCTGGCCGATGCTCGCCAGTCCCGGCGCCTGGGCACCTGCCCCCTGTGTCAGCTCCTCCACGGTGGCCTGATGTCGGCGCGCGTGGGCGGCCTGCTCCTTTAGCCGCTCGAGGGCGCCCAAGAGCTCGCTAGACAGGCCTGCCGCAGGGACCAGGATCTCCTGGGACGCCAGCTTGCTCAGATAGGTTCCCTGCTCGCTGTCGCGGTACCGTTCCAGGATGGCCGCGCAACCGATGCCGGGGTTGGCATGCAGCAAGCCCAGGATCTCCACCAGGAGATCGACCCCCGGACGGGGCACGCCGGCCAGGTCCTGGACGCTGTCCGCCGGCACGTCGAACGCCAGGCTGGGCTCATGCAACAGGGTCGCGATGGCCTTACGCACCAGCGAGGGCACCGCGCGTTTCGGCTCGCCCCTGCTCGAAGTGGAGCGTGGACGGCTACCGGGTGACAGCCAGCGGGCCGCATCCGTGCGTGCCCGGTCCGACAGGTGCTGCGTCAGGAGGTCGCGCAGGGGGCCGCGCGGCACAGTCGCGACGAGCGGTGCGGCGATCTCCAGGAGGCGCGCCTGTCCCTCGACGCTGCGCGGGTCGACGCGTGCCGACAGGGTATCGAAGAGGAAGGTGGACAGGGGCGTAACGGCCTCGGCTCGCTCGAACAGGCCCGGGCCCTCTGCACGCACCAGAGAGTCCGGGTCCTCGCCGTTCGGCAGGAACAGGAACGCGACCGAGCGTCCCTCGCTCAGGTAGGCCAGGGCGGTTTCGAGCGCCCGCCAGGCGGCCCGGCGACCGGCTTCGTCGCCGTCGAAACAGAAGACCAGATCGGGCACCACGCGGAACAGGCGACCGAGGTGCTCGCGGGTCAGCGCGGTCCCGAGCGTTGCCACCGCGTTCGTGATGCCGTGCTGTGCCAGCGCCAGGACGTCCATGTAGCCCTCGACCACGAACAGGCGCCTGGGCTTTTCGTGACCCTTGAGCGCCTGAGGCAGGCCATAGACTTCGCCGCCCTTGTGGAAGATCGGGGTCTCGGGCGAGTTCAGGTACTTGGGTGAGCCCTCGCCGATCACGCGGCCGCCGAAGCCGATAACGCGGCCGCGCGGATCCTCGATGGGGAACATCACCCGATCACGGAAGCGGTCGTAGCAGGCCCCGTCGTCCTTGCGGGCAAGCATGCCGCCCCGCACCAGGGTATCGACGCGGTCCGGATCGGTGCCGAGGCCGCGCAGCAAGTGGTCCCAGCCGGGTGGCGCGTAGCCGATCCGGTAGGAAACCGCGATCCGGTCGCTCAGCCCGCGCTGCTTCAGATAGGCGACGGCCGGGCCCGCCGCGGGATGCTGCCTGAGTTGTGCCGCGAAGCATTGGGCCGCTTGTTCCAGGGCCGTGTATAGCTCCGCGTGCCCCTGCCGGCGTACGGGGCCGGTGTCCGTGGGGATCTCCAGCCCCACGCGGTCGGCGAGCTGGCTTACGGCCTCGACGAAGCCGAGGCGGGCGTGCTCCATCAGGAAACGGATGGCGGAACCGGTGGCGCCGCAGCCGAAGCAGTGATAGAACTGCTTATCGGGATTGACGTTGAAAGAAGGGGTCTTCTCGCGATGAAAGGGACACAGGGCCTGGTAGCTGCGACCGACCTTCCTGAGCGGCAGGTGGGCGTCGATCACCTCGACGATGTCCACCCGCGCCAGCAACTCGTCGATGAAGGATTGGGGGATGCGCCCGGCCGCCATCTGGACCCCTCCCAGGGGAGTAGATGCATCGCCGCCCGAAAACAGGGGGCGGGTATCGTCGGGGGCAGGGCCGCGTCTAGCCGGCCAGCCGCTCTTTGACGAGCCGGCTCACCTCGCTCAGATCGGCCCGACCCTGCAACCGTGGCTTCAGGACCCCCATGACCCTGCCGACGTCGCGCAGGGACTGCGCCGCGATCTCCTGGATGGCCTCCCCTACGAGGGCTGCGATCCGCGCCGCATCGAGCGGCGCCGGCAGGTAACTCTGCACGATCTGGAGCTCGAAGGCCTCCTGTCCGGCCAGGTCCGCGCGCTTCGCCTCCGTGTAAATGACGAGCGACTCCTTGCGCTGTTTGCTCATCTTGTCGAGGACCTGTAAGACTCGAGCATCGTCCAGGCTCACGCGCCCATCCACCTCGCGCTGCTTGATGGCCGCGAGGATCAGACGCAGGGTGCCCAGCCGCCGCTTGTCGCCCGCCCGCAACGCGGCCTTGGTGTCGTCGTCAACCCGACGCTTCAGCGTGTCCATCGGAAGTGGGCCGCCTACCGCCACGCATGAAGCGGCGGGGGGGCTTGCGCTTCTGACCGAAGGCCGGGGTGAACCGGGCCTGGCTACGGGCCAGCTTGCGCTGCCAGCGCTTCACGGCCGCGGCCGCCTTGCGCTTGCGGATCTGGGTGGGCTTTTCGTAGAACTCCCGGCGGTGGACCTCGGAGAGGACACCGGCCTTCTCGCAGGCCCGCTTGAAACGCCGCAAGGCGACGTCGAAGGGTTCGTTGTCTCGCACTCTGACCGACGGCATGGATGTTCTACTCCTCCACCGCATGACAAAAGAACGCATTATAATCCGATCCGAGCAAAGAGACGAAAGGGTAGCGATGCGCGTCCTCGGGATCGAGACCTCGTGCGACGAGACCGGCGTGGCCGTCTACGACTCGGCGCGCGGGCTTCTGGGCCACACCGTATTCAGCCAGGCCGCGCTGCACGAGGTTTACGGCGGGGTGGTCCCGGAGCTGGCGTCCCGCGACCACGTGCGCCGTCTGGTCCCCTTGGTGCGGGAGGTGATGCGGCAGGCGGGGGTCTCGGGCGCAGACATCGATGGGGTTGCCTACACCGCGGGCCCTGGCCTCATCGGGGCCTTGCTGGTCGGGGCGTCGGTGGCCAGGGCCCTGGCGTGGGGGTGGGGTGTGGGGGCGATCGGCGTGCATCATATGGAGGCGCATCTCCTCGCCCCCATGCTCGAAACCCCGGCACCGGCGTTTCCGTTCCTGGCGCTCCTGGTGTCGGGGGGCCATACCCAGCTGGTGGCGGTCAGTGATGTGGGGCGCTACCGGGTACTGGGAGAGTCCCTGGACGACGCCGCCGGGGAGGCCTTCGACAAGATCGCCAAGCTGCTCGGTCTCGGCTATCCCGGCGGGCCGCCCCTGGAGCGACTGGCACAGTCCGGGCGCGCCGGGCGTTACCGTTTCCCGCGGCCCATGACGGACCGGCCCGGCCTCGATTTCAGCTTCAGCGGGCTCAAGACCCACACCCTTATGACCCTAAGCCATACCGGCTCCGATTCGGACACCCGCGCCGACATCGCGCGAGCCTTCCTGGAGGCCGTCGTCGATACCCTGTATATCAAATGTCGCCGCGCCTTGCGCGAGACGGGGCTCCCGCGGCTCGTGGCCGCGGGCGGGGTGAGCGCCAACCGCGCGTTGCGCGGCCGCCTCGCCGGGCTCGCCGAGGAGCTGGGCGTGAGCGTCCACTACCCGCGTCCGGAGCTCTGCACGGACAACGGGGCCATGGTGGCCTATGCGGGCTACCGCCGCTTGTCGCGAGGTGAGCGCTCCCCCCTCGCCTTCGAGGTGCGGCCACGCTGGCCGCTCGAGGACTTGACCTCCCGCTAGCCCGTCAACGCCGCTACTCGCGCAGGGCCCCGATCTTCCTTTCGGTGCCGGCCCAGAGATTCCGGATATTGGAACGGTGCCGCCACAGGATCACGGCGGCCATGGCGGTCACCGCCACGAGGTAAGAGGGGCTCGGGTGCACTAGGGCCACGGCGACCGGGCTCAGGGCCGCGGCCACGAGGGCGGCCAGCGACGAATACCGGAACAGGCCCGCGACCGCGAGCCACAGGCCCATGAACACCAAGCCGGCCTGCCAGGCGAGCCCACATAGGACCCCGATGAAGGTCGCCACACCCTTGCCACCCTGAAAGCCGAAGAACACCGGATAGAGGTGCCCGAGGAAGGCCGCCGCCCCCATCGCCGCCAGGGTCGAGTCGGCGACCTCCAACCAGTGGCCGAAGGCGAGCGGCAGGAGGCCCTTCAGGAGATCTCCGGCGAGGGTGAGCGCCGCCGAAGCGCGGCCGGCGATGCGCAGCACATTGGTGGCGCCGGGATTGCGGGACCCGAGGCTGCGGGGGTCCGGGTAGCCCCCCATCCGGCACACGATGATGGCCGAGGACAGCGAGCCCAGGAGGTAGGAGAAGCCGATCAACAAGACCCGCAGCAGCATGGCGTTATTGGAGATCGGGGGAGCTTGACAGGTCAAGCGGCCATCGGGTTAAGTGGGCAGCCCCGATGGACATCATCTACCTCCGTGATCTCCGCATCGACACCGTCATCGGCGTGTATCGCTGGGAGCGGGAGATGAAGCAGACGTTGGTGATCGACTTGGAGCTCGGCACCGATATCCGCCCCGCGGCGAAGAGCGACGCAATCGCCGACACCCTGAGCTACAAAGACATCGCCAAGCGCGTGACGGCCTTCGTCGAGCAGAGCCGTTATCAGCTCGTCGAGGCGCTGGCGGAGGCCGTGGCCCGGCTGGTCCTCGACGAGTTCCCGGTGCCGTGGTTGCGCCTGTCGGTCAACAAGCAGGGGGCGGTACGCGGGGTGCGCGATGTGGGCGTGGTCATCGTACGGCACCGGTTGGAGGACGGGGATGCCGAGGGTCTACCTCGGGATCGGTAGCAACGTCGCGCGCGAGGCCAACATCGCGGGCGCCCTAGAGTCGCTCCGCGAGTGCTTCGCCCCGCTCACGGTCTCGCCCGTCTACGAGAGCAAGGCGGTGGGCTTCGACGGTCCGAGTTTCCATAACCTGGTGGCGGGCTTCGATACGGATCTAGACCTCCTCGCCCTGCACGGCGAGCTGTCCGAGGTTGAGCACCGGCATGGGCGCCGTCCCGAGACGCCGCGCTACGCGCCCCGCCCCCTCGATCTCGATATCCTCTTGTATGGGAACCGGGTGTTCCGCACCAACGGCATCGAGGTGCCGCGCCGGGATATCCTGGAGTACGCGTTCGTGCTCCGGCCACTCGCCGACATCGCCCCCGATCTGCGCCACCCCGCGAATGGCCGGCGCATCGCGGACCTGTGGCAGGCCTTCGACCAGACGGCCCAGCCCCTATGGCCGATCCCGCTTGCCCGTCGCTAAAGCGAGGCCCCCGCCCCGACTCCGCCGTTGACTGGCAGAGGCGATCCAATAGAATGATGCCTTGCCCCGATGCGGGTGTAGTTCAATGGTAGAACATCAGCTTCCCAAGCTGATAGCGTGGGTTCGATTCCCATCACCCGCTCCATATAACTCCCTGAGTTTCAAGTGGTTTTCTGAGTAGCCGCAGATGGTCCCCATCAGGGCGGTGCATTGTCGGCTGCGCCCAATGCAAGGTAAGCCGCGTGAGGGGCCAGTAGTGGCGAGGTCTTGTCCGAGGGCGTTGGCTCGGTTCTGGTCCAGCCGTAGTGCGCCGGGCCTTCCACCATCGCCGCGTGAACGGGGTTGTTTTGAATGTAACGCATGCAGGTGAGGAGGTAGAACTCCGCCATGGATAATGGAGAACTTGTAGCGGCTGTCCCACAGCGTACCCGGGCGGCGGTAGTGCGTGTTGATGTACTGCACGTAGCACCGTCCCAGAGAGGTGATGAGCTTGGGCACCCTCTCTGCCCTCTTGGGGATGAACAGCAGGTTGTCGCACACAAATCGAGCCTGGCCGAGCCTGGGCCCTTTTAATAACTATCTCATCGGTATTAACATCACCAACGCGGAACTGAGCGGACCAAATCCCAAGCTGGCCAAATTTCATGGCGACTGGATTACACACTCCTTCCGCAACGACAGAAGACTTGATCAACTTATTTCACGTGATTCCTAACGCGACCCATGAGTGATTCGAGCAGCTCTATCCAAACCCAAGTGCCGGCGCGCCTGGACCGGTTGCCCTGGTCGCGCTGGCATTGGCTCGTCGTCATCGGTCTCGGAACGGTCTGGATCCTCGACGGGCTAGAGATCACAATCGTCAGTGCTGTCGCGGGGCGCATCACCGAGCCTGGCAGCGGGCTTGTGCTTTCTGTGTCTCAGATCGGTTTTGCGGCTGCGGTCTACATTGCCGGCGCGGTCACCGGGGCATTGTTCTTTGGCTATTTGACTGACCGTTACGGACGCAAGAAACTCTTTCTCATCACGCTGGCGGTTTATCTTGCAGCGACCACGCTGACCGCATTCGCGTTCGACGCCTGGTGGTTTTACCTCTTTCGCTTTCTCACCGGCGCCGGAATCGGCGGCGAGTATGCGGCGATCAACTCCGCCATTGATGAGCTAATTCCCGCACGAGTGCGCGGGCGGGTGGACCTCATGATTAACGGCTCATACTGGCTCGGCACCGGTTTCGGCGCCGCGCTTTCCGTGGTCTTGCTCGATACGAATATTTTTCCCGCCGATGTCGGTTGGCGGTTCGCCTTCGGTCTGGGCGCGATACTTGGGCTCGGCATCCTGCTCGTGCGCCGCAACGTCCCGGAGAGCCCGCGCTGGCTATTTATCCATGGTCGCAAACAAGAAGCCGAAGAGCTGGTCGCCACAATCGAAAAAAGCATCGAGGCGGAATCGGGCAGGCCGCTTCCCAAGCCGCAAACGACGATCACGATTTGCCCGCGCAAGACGATCGGCTTCGTCACGATCGCGCGAACACTGTTCACGCTCTACCCGAAACGCTCGCTGTTGTGCTTTTCGCTGTTTACCGGCCAGGCTTTTTTGTACAACGCCATCTTTTTCACTTACGTCCTGGTGCTGACAACATTTTATGGTGTTCCCTCGGGCGACGCGCCGCTCTATCTGATTCCGTTCGCGATCGCCAATTTCCTCGGACCCGTGCTCCTCGGACCACTGTTCGACACGGTGGGAAGACGCGTGATGATCTCCGGATCCTATATTCTGTCAGGAATATTGCTGACAATCACAGGTTATCTCTTTACTGAAGGCGCGCTGACTCCGTTGACTCAAACTGCGGCGTGGATGGTCGTGTTCTTTTTTGCATCGGCCGGAGCGAGCGCGGCTTATCTGACGGCCAGCGAAATCTTTCCGATAGAGACGCGAGCGATCGCGATCGCTTTTTTTTACGCGATCGGCACTGGCGTGGGCGGGATCACCGGGCCGCTTGTATTCGGGAATCTCATTGAGTCCGCCGAGGCCGCAAACGTGCTCGTCGGCTACCTGATCGGCGCCATTCTCATGATCGCCGCGGGACTGATCGAAGCGTGGATCGGGGTGGATGCCGAGCGCAAAAGCCTCGAAGATATTGCCCGACCGCTCACTGAGATGCAGGAATGAGAGCGGCGCGGCCGAAGACTCAGGACCACGTTTGAGATGGAAGATCGGCCGGCCTGTTGGTGGGTCTTGGTGAACTGGCGGCAAAGCCTTCTGTTGCGGGCGAAAAACATCATTGATGTCGCCACAGCAAGAATTAAAAGCTAAATCGTATCGTCACCCGCTTTCGAGTTTCGCAGTGGCGGACGCCGAGGCGATGCACCGAAGGCGAGCCACGCAAGCCCAATAAGCGCGCTGGCGAGCGAGGCAAAGAGGATGCCGATCTTCGCTAGCTCGAGATGCTTAGGATTGTCAAAGGCGAGCTGGCTGATGAACAGCGACATCGTGAAGCCAATGCCGCCCAGCCAAGCGGCACCGAGCAGGTGGCGCCACCCGACCTCGGGCGGCAGTCGGCCTACTCCCAGCCGGATCGCAAGCCAACTAAATCCGCTGATGCCGGCGAACTTGCCGAGCAGGAGGCCGAGCGCAATGCCGAGGGTGATAGGATGACCCAGGTTGCTCACCAGATCGGCATCGCGAAAATCAATGCCCGCGTTCGCGAAAGCGAAGAGTGGCAGAACGACGAAGGTTACCCAGGGGCTCAGCCCGTGCTCCGTGCGATGTAGCGGGCTTTGGACGGCTTTCGAGTCGCGCTCCAGGTTGGCCGCAATCGTGGCCATATCGTGACTGCTCAGCGGTTCGCTGGGCGTGCTGGTGTCCTCGGCGTGCGCCCGGAAAGCCGCCAGCAGCTGGGAGACCCGCGCGTGAAACCGCTCGGGCGTGCGTGCCGGGCGCGCCGGGATCGTGAAGGCCAATAGGATGCCGGCAATCGTCGCATGAATGCCCGAGCGCAGCATGAAATACCAAAGGATAACGCCAAACACCCAATAGGGTAGCTGCTGGCGTATACCTCCCTGGTTGAGCAGCATCAGGACGCCCCATGTTGCGGCCGCGCTCACGAGGGCGCCGGTGTCCAATGCATCCGTATAAAAGATTGCGATCACCAGTACCGCACCAAGGTCGTCGGCGATTGCCAGCGCCATCAAAAAGACGACCAGGCCGCGCGGCACTCGCCAGGCAAGTAAGACGAGTATGCCAATCGCAAATGCAATATCGGTCGCCATGGGGATGCCCCAGCCACGGGCCGCCGGGGACTCGGGGTTCAACGCCAAGTAGATCCCGGCGGGTACAACCATTCCGCCGATGGCCGCAACGATTGGCAGGGCCGCATCCCGGAGCGACGCCAGTTCGCCGACGAGCACCTCGCGCTTGAGCTCCAGCCCGACGAGGAGGAAGAAGAGCGCCATGAGTCCGTCGTTGATCCAGTGATGGAGCGTTTGCTTGAGGGTCCATGCGCCCATGCCAATGCTCATGGGCTGCTCCCAGAACTGGGCGAGCGACTCCCCGAGCGGGGAATTCGCGGCGATCAGCGTCAGGACCGTTGTTCCAATCAGCACAAGGCCGCCCGCCGTCGCGCGACGCAAGAAGTCTTCAAGTGGGCTCAGAATACGGCCGAATAGTTGCTCCAGCGGATACTGGTCAAACACCTTTGTTGCCTCGGTAGGACGGACGTTCATATTCTCTTGGCTCGGTAAAGTGACGTGCACATGGGAGTCACAGGAGCACTTGCGGGCCAGCCGATTTATATTCCCGCTAATTATAGGGGGCGCCGGAACGAACCGCGCTTGGCCATTCGCCGTGCGGCGTCGGCCGCGCCAAGCGCCTGGTTGGTCGGGAAAGGGGTTAGCAGCGGTGAGGTGTGTCGGAGGGCGTTGGCCCGGTAGCGGGCCCAACGGTTGCCCCTAGGATCACGAAGGAACCGCACCGTCTCGCGATCTGATGCGGTTCGCAAGGGGTCACCGCATTCTACGGCACTACGGCACTGACTGCGGCTTTCACAACGTTATCGTCCTGGCATCACAGCTGGCCAGGATCGCGGGGTGCTGGGCATTGCTGGCTCTGCTCCCGGCCATCACTCTTGTTCGGGCAAGATGGCGATTTGGTCGAGGCGCTGTTCCAAATCAGCACGGCTTATGGTCTTCTGGGCGCGTCGGCGCTCGATCAGTGTCCAAAACTTCTCGCTGCTCCCTAGTTGGAGTTGGTCTTCATCCATGCCTGCCACGCCGACAATGAGTGCAATGGGCCTACCCTTATGCGTGACGACGACCCGCTCGTGTTGAGCGTCGGTAACAGACCCCTCCAACGTCGTCTGTCCAATATCGATCACCTTCACAGTACTTCCTCCGTCGTCTTGTGCGGCGGCTTGTGGCGAATGGCACGAATCGTAACCACAGCGGCAGCTTCATCCACATCATAGAAGACGCGATAGTCGCCGACCCGTAATTGCCAGAAGGGTTCGAGGTGCTCCCACGGCGGTACCAAACCCATCAGCCTTTTCCGGTTTCGCGTCGCCACCATCGGCGCATGCGTTAACTGAGCTTCGATACGATCCAATAGGTGTTTCCGATCGTGGGCACGGAGAGTCGCTAGATCCTCGACAACGGTTTCAGCGTACTCGATGGTATTCAAGTTCGGGATTCGCCGTGCACCCCACCCGAATAGATCAATGCCACATGGTATCAAGCTATCGCAGAAACTTCCAAAGGGTAACCGGATTCAGGAAACGCCGGCGGATCGGCGACCTCTGGCAGGCCTTCGATCAGGCGGCCCAGCCACCGTGGCCGAGCGACCATGGCGGAGCGAGACCCCCTGCCCGCCCTGACTCCCCCGTTGACTGGCGGTGGCGATGCAGTAGACTTCCGGCTCGTCCATGCGGGTGTAGTTCAACGGTAGAACATCAGCTTCCCAAGCTGAGAACGTGGGTTCGATTCCCATCACCCGCTCCACTAGACCGCTTACCGGGCTGGCTCGCACCGGCCGCGTGCCGGCGTACGCCGTCCGGCGCTTCAGCGATACCGGGTCGGATCGGGGATGGCGGTGGCGGCGAAGCCCTCGCTGCGGAAGCGGCAGGCGTCGCAGCGCCCGCAGGCGCGGCCGGTGTCGTCGGCCTGATAGCAGGAGACGGTGAGCCCATAGTCGACGCCGAGGCGCGCCCCGATCTGGATGATCTCCGATTTGGAGAGGGCGATGAGGGGGGTGTGGATGCGAAACCGTGCGCCTTCGACCCCCGCCTTGGTCGCCAGTTGGGCCAGCGCCTCGAAGGCCCGGATGAACTCCGGCCGGCAATCGGGATAGCCGGAATAATCCAGGGCATTGACTCCGATGAAGAGATCGCGGGCCGCGATGGTCTCGGCATAGGCGAGCGCCAGGCCGAGCAGCACGGTGTTGCGCGCCGGCACATAGGTCACGGGGATGCCCTCACCCGGGGCTTCGGGGACGGCGATGGCGGGATCGGTCAGGGCCGAGCCGCCGATGCGGTCCAGATCGAGACGCATGAGCTTGTAGTCCTCGACGCCGAACGCATCGGCGACGGCGCGCGCCGAAGCGAGCTCCGCACGGTGGCGCTGGCCGTAATCGACCGTGACCCCATGGCAGACGAAACCTTCGGTGCGGGCGATGGCGAGGGTGGTAGTCGAGTCCAGCCCCCCCGAGAGCAGCACCACGGCGCGCTCAGCGTCCCGGGACATCGCCCCACAGCACCTTGTGCAGTTGGATCTGGAAACGCACGGGGAGGTGGTCGGTCAGCACCCAGTCCGCCAGGAGCGCCGGGTCCAGTTGACCGTGGCTCGGTGAGAACAGGACCTCGCAGGGGAGGGCGAGGGCCCGGAGCCTGGCCCGCGCCCATTCATAGTCGTTCCGATCGCAGATCACGAGCTTGACCTCGTCCCGCTCGTTGAGATAGCGCAGGTTGTCGTAGAGATTGCGGTGTGCCTCGCCCGAGCCGGGTGTCTTGAGGTCCACGACCTTCATGACCCGCGCGTCCACCCCGGAGATGTCCAGGGCCCCGCCGGTCTCGAGGGAGACGCGGTAGCTGGCATCGCAGAGGCGCGTGAGAAGCGCAAGGCACGCGCGCTGGGCCAGGGGCTCGCCGCCCGTGACGGTGACGTAGCGGGTCGCGTATTGCCCGACTGCCATGAGGATTTCTTCGAGCGACATACGCCGGCCGCCGTGAAAGGCATAGGCGGTGTCGCAATACCGGCAGCGCAGCGGACAGCCGGTGAGGCGCACGAACACCGTGGGCAAGCCGACACGGCGCGTCTCGCCCTGCAGGGAGTGGAATACCTCGGTGACGCGCAGCGCCTCGGGCTCGGGACGCTCTGCGACAGTCGCGGGTATGAGATTCGCGGCCATGACGCCTTGGGCGTAATGCTCGCTCCTGGTCCTCGGGCCTTACTAATGCTCGAGGCGGATGCGCTGCAGGCGTTCGTCGGCGAGCCGAGCGGCGGTGGTGCCGGGATAGCGCAGCTTGAGGTCCTCGAGGCTCTGCTTGGCCTCTGGGATCTTGCCGAGCTCGTGATAGCTGTAACCGACCTTGAGGAGGGCGTGGGTCAGCTTCTGGCTCTCGGGATAGCTCCCCACGAGCTTCTGGTATTCCGAGATGGCGGGCTCATAGCGGTGCGTGACGTAATAGGCCTCCGCCAGCCAGTACTGGGCATTGTCGGCGTGTGGGCTGCCCGGAAAACGGGTGAGAAAGTCGCCGAATGCCGTGATCGACTTGTCGTACTGGCCGATCTTCAGGAGATCGAAGGCGGACTGGTAGCTGGCGTCCTCCGAGGGGGGCTGCGCGGCCGCGACGGTGAGCGGCGCCGACCCAGGGCCCGCGGCGTCGCCGATCTCCGGTGTGGCACCACGAGCTGACTCATTGCCCGGCTGAGAAGTGCCGGGCTCGGCCCCTGGCGCGGGCACCTTCGCGATGGTCGGCGTGGCCGGGGCGGTGGGAGCCACTGCCGCCGGGACTTCTGCGGCGCCGTCGGTCGTGGGGCTACGGGCCGTACCGCGCTCGATGGCTTCGAGGCGCGCCTCCATATCCTTATACAGCCGCTCTTGCCGCGCGCCCTGCCTGTCCACGCCGTGCCGCTGCACCTCCATCTCGCCACGCAGGCGCCTGATCTCGCGGTTCAGCTTTTCGACTTCACCCAGGAGATCTAGAAGACCGCGGTTATCGAGGAGGCGCTCGACGCGCGCCAAGCGACCCTCGACGGATCCGGCGCGCGGCACATCGTCCTGGCCCGCTACCACACCCGGCAGCACCAGGCAGAGGGCCAGGAGACCCCGGGGCGCCCGCCCTCGCGGGAGCGAGGGCCCGTGCTCAGTAGACGATCTCGACGCGGCGGTTCTGGTCATAGGCTTCTTCATCGTGTCCGTCCGTGGCCGGCCGCTCCTCGCCGAAGCTCACGGTCCGGGCCTGTCCCTCCGAGCCGCCGAGCAACGTCAATTGCCTGCGCACCGCCAGCGCGCGCCGCTCGCCCAGGGCCAGGTTGTATTCCCGCGTGCCGCGCTCGTCGGCATGGCCCTCCAGGGTGATAACGGTCTGGGGGTGGCTCGCGAGGTAGGCGGCCTGCGCCTCGATGACGGGGCGGTACTCGGCCTTCACCTCGTCGCTGTCGTACTCGAAGTAGATCACACGCCTCTGGCCCGGTTCACCGGCCTGGGTGTCCAGGCCCTGGGGCGCGGTGCTGCGGAGCTGGCCCGGCCGATCGCCGGCGGCCCGCGCCTGCGCGTCCATGGCCTCCATCTCCGCAGGCGAGATGCCCTGGTCCTCGACCGGGGCCGCGCCTTCCTCCTTGCCCGTGCCGTCGACGGTTTCGCAGCCCGCCAATATCAAGACCCCAATCATCAGGACCCCGATCGGGATGGGTAGAGCGAAGCTCCGGATGTTCTCCACAGTGTCTCCTCCAGGTTGGTCGTTGCAATCTATTCTCGCGCGCCGGCGGGGCCAATGCCATCGGTCCCAAATCCATCGGTCCCAATGCCATCGATCCCAGTGCCATCGATTAATCTCGAAATGGCCCCCAGGCAGGCTCGCGCACCTCCCCGCCGCCGGCCGCCAGCTGTTGCCGGATGCGACCGTCCACCGAGATCGCCGCGAGCTCGGTCCCGCCCGCCCCGACCGTCGCATAGATGATCATCCCGCCGTTGGGCGCGAAGCTCGGAGACTCGTCGAGCCGCGTCTCTGTCAGGACATTCAGGCGCTCGGTGGTGACATCGAGCGTGGCGATGTGATAGCCGCGGCCGTCACCGTGCACCAGGGCCAAGAGCTTGCCGTCCGCCGAGTAGCGCGGGCGGGCATTGTAATCCCCCTCATGGGTGAGCCGCCGCGGTGTACCGCCCGAGGCGCTGATCTCATAGACCTGCGGACCGCCGCCACGGTCCGAGGTGAACGCGATGCGGTTGCCGTCGGGGGACCAGGCGGGCTCGGTATCGATGCCCGGGTCATGGGTGAGGCGCCGGAGCGCGCGGCTACGGAGGTCCATGACATAGACCTCGGGGTTGCCATCCTTCGACAGGGTCAGGGCCAGGCGGGCCCCGTCCGGCGAAAAGGCGGGCGCGCTGTTGATCCCCGGTTCCGCGGCCAGGGTCTCGCGCCGACGGCTCTGGAGCTCTTGCAGGTAGATCGCCGAGCCGAAACCCTCGAAGGAGACATAGGCGAGACGCCGCCCGTCCGGCGACCAGGCCGGCGACATCAAGGGCTGCGGGGAGTTCAGGAGGGTGTGCGGGTTCTCCCCGTCGGCGTCGGAGACCTCCAGTTTATAGACCTTCTTGCCCGCTGCGGCGCGGGACACCGCCACATAGGCGATGCGGGTCGCGAATGCCCCGCGCGTGCCGGTCAGCTCCTGGAAGATGAGATCGGCGATCTGATGGGCGACGAGCCTGAGCTGGGCCGTGTCCGCCGGGACGCGATAGGCGACGGTCTGGCTGCCCTTGTAGACGTCCAAAAGCCAGAACCGGATCTCGTACTCGGCCTCGGTGCCGGGTCCGATCCGGCCGATCACGAGGTTCTCCATGCCGAGCCTGCGCCAGTCGGCGAAACCCACCGCCGCCGGCTCCGCCGGTCGGCCGGGCATATCCGCGCGCGCCATCGGCTCGAAACGCCCGCTGCTCGCGAGATCGGCGGCGATGACCCGGGCTATGTCCACCGGGAGGGCCGGACTGGTCTCGCCCCCGAACGGGACCACGGCGATGGGCAGCGCGCCTTCCACACCCTTTGTGATCTTGATAGTCAGCACGGCTCGCGCTTCGGGCAGCCAGCACAGCACCAAGAACACGAGCGGCCAGAGGCGATGGGGTCCCTGGGGGTCGAATCGTTTCATCGGGAGCTAGGCCTGGGGGTCGAAGATGAACTCGATCTCGCGCATCTGCTGGAAGAGCCGTGGGTCGTCGGGCACGGGCAACGGCGAGGCCTTGTGCACGGCGATCTCGGCCCGCCGGTCGAAGAGCACGTTGCCGCTCGATCGTACCACCTTGGCATCGACCACGTCGCCCCCCGGGACCATCTTGACCAGGAGCGTGCATGACAGGCCGCTTTGCGGATTCGTGAACGCATTCTCGATCTGGGTCTGGATGAGGTGCGTGAAACGATCGATCTCGCTTTGATCGCGCGCGGCCTGCTCTTCCGCCTCGATCTGCTCCGCCAGCTCGCGCGCGAGGCGCTCTTCCTCTTGACGTTTTTTCTCCGCCGCGGCCTTGGCTTTCGCCTCGGCCCTGGCTTCGGTTTCCTTGCGCTTCTTCTCCGCTTCGGCTTCCGCTTCCTTACGTTCCTTCTCCGCCGCGGCCTTGGCCTCGGCTGCCTTGCGTTTCTTCTCCGCCTCGGCCTTCGCCTCGGTTTGTTTGCGCTTTTCCTCCGCCAACCGGGCCTCGGCGCGCTGCTTCTCCTCTTCCAGGCGCTGTTTCTCCAATGCGACCCGGCGTTCCTCTTCCTGCTGGCGCTTGGCTTCTTCTCGTTTGTGCTTGGCTTCGGTCGCCTCCAGCTCTTTCTGTTCCGCGGCCTTGGCCTTTCCCACGGCATCCTTTTCCTTCTTGACCTCGGCGAGGCGCCGTTCCTCGGCCTGCCGTTTGGCCTTGGCGGCGCGGAGCTCGCTCTCCGCGGTCCGGCGCCGCGCCAGTTCCTGATCGCGCTCGCGCCGTTCGGCCTCTTCCAGCCGCTCAACCTCGGCCTGGACCTTGCGCTCATCGACCGTCACGGCCTGCACCACCTCGGTCCCCTGGGGCTGGCCCGCCGGGGGCGGAGTGAAGTCGAGGCTCACGATGAGGAGCCCGATCGCGAGCACGTGGATGCCAACGGCCAGCACCAGCGATCGAAACGAGCGGAACCGGTTAGCGCGCATCGGGGCTATTTTTTCCCAGGATCGTAAATCTGGGGCGGTACGGTCATGAGCCCGACGCCCTTGACGCCGGCGCCTTGGAGGAGCGCCATCAACTCCAGGACGCGGGCGTAGGAGGCGCCGCGGTCGCCGTTGACCAGGACCGGGACGCCGGGCCGGTAGCGCAGCACCGCACCGACGCGCGTCATGAGCGTCTCTGCGGCGACCGGTGCATCCCGGTCCTCACCGAAATCCAGGTAGAAACTACCCTTGGCGTCCACGGACACGATGAGCGGCTCCATATCGCTCGGCGGCACCGGCTCGGAGGCGACCTCGGGGAGGTCCACCTTGACCCCCTGGGTGATGAGCGGTGCCGTGACCATGAAGATGATGAGCAAGACCAGCATCACATCGATGTACGGTACGACGTTGATGTCCGACATCAGCCGCCGGCGTCTGTGCCGCCGCGACCCGACGAAGCCGCGGTGGGCCATCAGCTATGTGCCTGCCGGTGCAAGATAGCGTAGAACTCCTCGAGGAAGATGTCATAGCGGCTGAACAGATAGTCGATCTCGCTCGAGTAGCGGTTGTAACCGACCACCGCCGGGATGGCGGCGAAGAGCCCCATGGCGGTCGCGACCAGGGCCTCGGAGATCCCCGGGGCGACCATCGCGAGGGTCGCCTGATGGACGTTACCGAGCGCCTGAAAGGCGTTCATGATCCCCCACACCGTCCCGAAGAGCCCGATGTAGGGGCTGACCGAGCCTACCGTGGCGAGCAAAGGCAGGGACTGCTCCAGGTCCTCGATCTCGCGGTTCAGGGCCACGCGCATCGAGCGTTGCGCGCCCTCCAGGATCGCCATGGGCTCGAGCCCATCCTGTTGGCGCAGGCGCGCGAACTCCTTGATCCCGGCCTCGAAGATGCGTTCCAGCCCGGCCGGCTCGTGGCCGCGCTGGGTGATGCGGTTATAGAGGTCGGTCAGATCGCCGGCCGACCAGAAGCTCTCCTCGAACCTGTCCGCATCGCGGCGCGCCCTGCCGATCAATGCGCGCTTGGTGAAGATCACTGTCCATGACCACAGCGAGGCCAGGAGCAGGAGCAGCATCACCAGCTTGACGAGCAGGCTGGCCCCGAGCACCAGGCTGGTCATCGACAGGTCAACTGCCATGGCGTAGCGCCGAGAGCAACGACGGTTTACTCGCTGCCGAACAGATCGAGGCTGCGGGCCGGTGGGGCATAGCCGAAATGCGCGAAGGCCGCGCGGGTGGCCGTGCGCCCGCGCGGGGTGCGCATCACGAAGCCCTGCTGGATGAGGAACGGCTCGATGACATCCTCGATCGTACCGCGTTCCTCGCCGATGGCGGCCGCCAGGTTGTCGATGCCGACCGGTCCGCCGTCGAACTTCTCGATGAGGGTGACGAGCAGCTTCTGATCCATGAGGTCGAAGCCGTGGTGATCGACCTTGAGCAGATCGAGGGCCTTCTGGGCGAGCATCTCGCTGATCCGCCCGTCGCCTCGCATCTCGGCGTAGTCCCGCGCGCGCCTCAGGAGGCGGTTGGCGATGCGCGGCGTGCCCCGCGAGCGCCGGGCAAGCTCGTGGGCCCCCGCGGCCTCGGTCTCGACCCCGAGGAGCCGCGCCGAGCGCGTGACGATGTGGGTGAGGTCGGCAACGTCGTAGTATTCGAGCCGTTCGACGATCCCGAAGCGGTCGCGGAGCGGCGAGGTCAGGAGCCCGGCCCGGGTCGTCGCCCCGACCAAGGTGAAGGGCTGCAGGTCGAGCTTGATGGCGCGCGCCGCCGGGCCCTCGCCGATCATGATGTCGAGCTGGAAATCCTCCAGCGCGGGATACAGGATCTCCTCGACCACCGGGCTCAGGCGGTGGATCTCGTCGATGAGCAAGACGCCGCGGCGCTCCAGGTTGGTGAGGATCGCGGCGAGATCGGCGGGTCGCTCCAGGACCGGTCCGGAGGTCTGGCGCAGGCTCGCCCCCAGCTCGTTGGCGATGATGTGGGCGAGTGTGGTCTTGCCGAGCCCCGGTGGACCGAAGATGAGCACGTGGTCGAGCGCCTCGTGGCGCTTGCGGGCCGCGCCGATGAAGACCTCGAGCTGCTCCCGCACCGGCCGCTGGCCGACGTACTCCGAGAGCCGGCGCGGGCGCAACCCCTCCTCGGCGCCGGCATCCTCCGGCGTCGGCTCCGGCAGGACGACACGGTCGAGGTTGGGCATGAGCTCGGGGTCTCTCGTGAGTAGCGGCGGGTGGTTCCCGCGGCCAGTGTAACGCCACCCGCCGGTCCCGGCCACCCATTACACCTGCGTCAATCCGAGTTTCAATGCTTATCGGTTGTTTTTGGCCAAGAGGGCCCGGAAGCTCTCATAGACGTCTCTCCTTCGTCCTAACTAATAGACTTCCACGCAGGCATCGCGATCATTGATCGGGTAAAGGACGCGATAGCCGTTGACCCGAATAGGAAGGGAAGCCTGAGAGATCCAAATGAAGCGCGTGTCCCCGAAACGGGTCGGCGAGGAGATCCGCGATCGCCCGGCGCAGCGGTAACGCTTGGTTGCGCTTCGCGGTAGCACATCTGGGCCGCCGCTCACGCCTAAGCGATATCGGGCCAAGCTTGGCGTACCTGCCCGCGTGAGATCGGTGCCGGCAGGCGGTCCCTGCAGTGCAGGCTAGCCACGCAAGCCGTATCGAGCCTTGCCTCTCGGGCAGGGACGGAGGGTCCGTCTAATACCGGAGCACGACATCGGCGGGGAATTCCCCGATCACGGCCTCATCCGGCGCGAAGGTTTCGACCGCCTTGCCGTTGACGGTGACGCCCTTCATGGCCGTAGGCAAGGGAGACCGAATGACGATCTTGCCGGGAGGCACGACCACATCCCCCGACATCCGGATGCCGATCTCCCCCGGGCCCCGCATCCGTGCGGTGTAATTCAGCGTCCCGTAATAGGTGGGCAGCCTCCGCACCGCCACGCCCTCATCGCTCGCGACCCACTCACCCGTCAAGCCCGCGCCGATCAAGAGGGCCTGGTCGGATTCGCGCTCGAAGACAAAGAGATCTCGGACCGAACGGATGTACTCGGCCCCGACCCAGGTATGGGGCATGTCTCCGATGAACCGCGGGGCATCGCGGTCGCGCCAGACGATCTCGGCCCAGTGGTTCCAAGTCGAGGGGCGCTGGCCTTCCATGAAGAAACTCAAGAGCTGATGGCCTCGCTCCTTCTGGCCCATGCGCAGGAGCGCGCCCACGATGCGCCATTCGTAGGGCGTGTAGTTCTCCCAGGCGCCGCCGTTCTTCCTCTCGTGGAAGAAGTCATAGTACCGATCGAAGGTACGCCCAAGCGCGGGCTCGGGCAGCTCGCGGAGATCTCCCAAGGGATCGATGCTGATGGATGTGGATGGGACATCGAAATCCCCGAGCTCCACCGCGCCCGGGATGTAATCGATCTTATGCAGCGCCATGCTCTCGTTGATGGAGGCGTAGAGGTGATCTCGAAAGGCATCGCGGGAGGCCGCGACGGCCTTGGCGTAGGTATCCTCGCCCAGGACCGCCGCGAGGCTCGCGGCATCCTTGAGCCCCCGCAGGACGAAGAAATTGTCCCAGTAGGAGTGCACGGGGCGCGAGGAATAGCCCTCGTGGCTGATGGACTCCGGGACCAGGCCATAGTACGCGCGCTTCTCATCGGTCCGGTAAGGCTCGGTGATGCGTTGGCTGCGCATGTATTCGATGTAATCGACGGCCTTCACGACGTGCGGCCACATCTCGATGAGGAAGCCCACGTCGCGCGTGTACCGGTAGTACTCCATAATGAGATAGATCCACTCCCCGTTGCTGTCGTTTTCGGGTACCGGATCGGCACCGCTCCTATCGACGCAGCAGGGGACCCTGCCGTCGCCGAACAAATATTGGGCATACCAGCGGATGAAATCTCGTGCCTCGCCCGCGTGGCCCATGCGCAACAGCGCGGCCGAGATGAGCGCCCCGTCGCGGATCCAGACGCGCTCATAGGTGCGCGAGCCGGGCTGGATCCGGGGACCGTCCTGGTTGATCAGGGTATAGGCCAGCGTGGAACGCAAGGAGTCGGTGATCTTCCGGGCCGCCTCCGGCAAGCGAAACTCGACCCGGTTTAGAATCGCCTCCCATTCCGAACGCACCGCAGCACGGGTATCCTCCCACAAGGTGTGCGCGTCGCCCGCGGGCAAGTTGACCGGGAGCGCCGGCGAGTCGCGGTGGAAGGGCACGGCGAGGAACACCTCGGTCCCGGCGCCCGGGCGCAGATCGAAGCGATACTCCAAGGCCCCCGAGGCATACCCGGACTCGTCGGTCGCCGAGGTCTTTCCCGGCAAAGCCCCGCTCCGCAGATATTCGGTTATGGTGCCTTGGGCAAAGCTCGCGGCCCCGAAACGTTCCGGCTTGATGAGGGGGAAGACCGACCGGTCGTTATTGACCGAGACCGTGCCGCCATCGTAGGCGAGATGCCCGATCCGGCTCACGCCTCCCTCGAGGTTGAGATCCTGCCAGGGCGGGAGCACTTGGAAGGGACGGAGCGCCAGGAACAAGCTGCCGTGTCGCTCGACCTGCGAGTCGTTGTGCAGCGCATACCGGAGATAGAGGCTCGATGCCCCGGCCTTGCCGGCCGCGAGCGCCGTGACCTGGAGCTTGAGGTCACCGTGGTTCCACCGCACCGAAGGGATCGGCAAATACTCGCCCTCCAGCTCTTGGCGCAGCTCCACGTCGTTCCAGGTGACGAGCTTGCCGCCCTCGTACAAGAAAGGCTCGACCGAAAAACCTTTCCGGCCTACCTCGACCATGCCCTCCTCATTGACAAGCGCCTCCTCCTCGTCCGCCGGCACCCCCGTGACGGTCCAGTAGGACTGCTGGCCACCCAGGTATCTCGGATAACTGCCCTTGCCCGCATCGGCCGCGACCGCAGCAAAGAAGTGGTTCGGCGAGAGGGAGAAATCATAAGGCTTGATGGCGAGGTCCTTGATCCCATAACCCTGGTCCCGGCTGCTTTGGGTGAGCCACAGCCGCAGGTAGCGGGACTCGCCATCGGGCAGCGAGACATAATCACGCCCGCCGTTGCCTTCCTCGACGCCATAGACCCTTTGCCAGCCTTCCCCGTCATCGGAGATCTGGACCTCATAAGCCGCCGCATGGTCCTCTGCGTCCCAGTCGATGACGAGCCCACCGTATTCCCGCGGTTCCCCGAAGTCGAAGAGGAGCCACTGGTCCTCGGCTACGGCCCCGCTCCGCCAGGCGGTGGCTTGCTGGTTGTCGAGCACCCATTCGGCCTCGTGACCCGGAGCGGTCGTCGAGGCGCGCACCACCGGCACCCGCGGCCGATCCCCTGGGGGCTCGCGTTCCTCGATGGCGAGATCATCGATCCAGATCGAGCCCTTGCCTCCGCTGCCGGCTACGATCGCCAACTCGATGGCGGAGATGTCCGTGGGCTCACTGCCGTTCGCCGGACCCCAGGCGAACCGAAAATGACGCTTCTTGATCACCTTCTCCTGCCAATCGGTGGGCAAGACGAGATCCCTTTGCTTCAACCACCACACGTTCAGTCCGGAGCGATCGACGAGCTTGAACTCGAGGTGGTTGACCGGGGCCTCGGCGCGGATCTGAAAGCTGAACTGGTAGTTGGCCGGGAGCGGCATCGCGATCTCGCGGCGGGCGATCGCATGGCCGCCACGCCCGTGGAAATCGAAATCGAGGCGCATGGCCATTCCCGAGTGGCCCTTGTCCTGTGCGATATCGAGCTCGACGCCTTCCGAGCTGGTCGCATTCCATTGGCCGGGAAGCTCGAAATCGTCGACCATGGCCGCGAGCGCGGCCTCGATCGGAATGCTGATCAGGGTGAGTAAGAGCGCGACTAAGCACGTGCGCGCATGTCGAGCAATTGCAATCATGTTCTACTCCTTACAGTCCTTGATGCCGCCGAGCGTGATCCCTTGGATGATGTATAGGCCTGCAGCGCCGTTCGCCTCCCGCGTGCACGAAGGAGGCCATGACCGTCCAGGCGAGCGGAAACAGGGTCAGCGCAAGGACGGTGCAGCGCAGCACACGGGCCGCAATGGTCTGGACCCTCTGGGCCCTCATCGCGCCCACCGTCCGCCCAAGGCGCGCGACAAGATCCCGGCGCTCCGGATGATGCCGAACAGCACGAAGGCCACGGCCGCGGAGTAGCCCAGGTTCCACCATCGGAAACCCTAGGGCATCCTCCACTGATATATCCAAGTCTCCGTGAGCGCCTCGTTGCCGGACTTGAGGTAGGCGCGCAGGTCGATCGGCGTCTGCACATCGCCGGGCTCAAAGGCGAAAACAAGGCGCCAAGTCGCGGTGAAGGGATCCTTCACGATCCTGACCCTGTCGATTCGTCCAGCCGAGCTGGAGACATCCGCTTCGACCGGCGCATGCGCATCCAGCGCACGCAGCTTGTCGCCATCGAACTCGACCATGAACTTCCGCTTGACGTCGAGCGGCTCTCCGGTCTCGCTTCTGCCACTGCGGGTCGAGGCGGTCAGACCGGACCCCCGATCGAGGGCATGATCCAATAAAAAGTGCAGGCGATAAGCAAAGGTCCAGTGCTGGCCCGCCTGCGCGCGGCGTTCCGGGATCCAGAACGCGACGATGTTGTCGTGCCACTCGTCTTCGGTCGCCAGCTCGATCAGATAGATCGAGCCCGGGCCCCAAGCGCCGACCGGCTCGACCCATGCGCTGGGGCGCAAGTGGTAAAGTGCCCAGCGGTCCTGGTAGTGATCGTAATCGCGGTCCCGTTGCATGAGACCGAAGCCAGCGACATCGTCCGCCTTAAATACGCTCAAGGCGGTGCGCGGGGGATTGATCAACGGCCGCCAGACCTTCTCCCCGTTGCGCGCATGGATGAGCAGGCCGTCCGAGTCATGCAGCTCCGGCCGGAACCCGTCCTGGAAGCGATCGCTGTTCTCACCGTAGGCGAACATGCTCGTCAAGGGCGCGATCCCCAGGCGCTCGACACCCTGTCGCATGAACAGCCGGCATTTGACGTCCATGGTCACCTCGATTCCCGGGTGAATCACAAATTGGTAGGCGCCGGTCGCGCTGGGGCCGTCCAACAGAGCGAACACCGTGAGGGAGGTACTGTCCCGGCGCGGCTTCTCGATCCAGAACTCCCTGAACACCGGGAACTCTTCTGCCTTGGCGAGCCCGCTGTCCAGCGCCAGCCCGCGGGCCGAAAGCCCATACTGGTGCATGCCTTCCTCGCGGAAGCGGCGCACCACCTCATGAGGCTCGCCCAGGCCTTGGGCCCTGAAATAGCTCGCGCCCAAAAAGGCCACGAACTCCTCGTATACGCCATCTTGGAGCACCGGATACAACAGGCGAAAGCCGGCGAATCCCGTGTCGGGCGAGAGGCCCTTCGGAACTCGGTTCTCTCCGTAGTCGAACAGGTCGGTGGAGAACGGCACGCGTTGCGCCTTGCCCTCCTCAAGAACGTTGATAAAAACGCGATCGTGGTACAGGAAACCGCGGTGAAACAACTGCAGTTGGAAAGATAAACCCTCGCGGCGCCACAGGCTCCGCTTGATATCGTGGCTCATGCTCCGATACTGCATATAAGTATGGATATGTTCCAGGTCCTCTCCAGGCGCTCCCCGATCCGGGACGAACGCCGCTTGGGCCAGTGACTGGGCGGTTCGTTCCAGGGTCGCGAAATCGAAGCCCGTTGCGGGTGCGATCGGCACGCTGTCGGCCGCGTGGGCGCCGGGTGCGAGGCAAGCGGTGCTCACATATAGGAGCATGGCGAACCGGATGATAGGACGTACGCTCATCTCTGGCACTGTTAGCGGGTCGCTGAGATCGCAGGTAGTATAAGGCAAGGCGCTGTGATTGGGGAATCGCGCCGCGGCCCCAGATGGCACACCCCGCGAGCGGGTAGGCGCGCTGTCCCCGTCGAACGACAGGTGGGCGCAGATACGAGATCACGGTGCCACCTGGTTGACATCGACAGCCGTATGTCGGAACCTCGTGGCGTCGTCACGGCTCCATACTCGATGCAGCCGCAATGCCGGCGCATGGCCTCGGCTTTGTCTCGGGCCAGAGGTTTCCAACACCGGTTTGAAGGAGGCTACGTGAGGATCTCCCTTGTCATCGTGATGGCGTGGCTCGGCAGTACAGCCATGGCTCAGGGTTCGAACGTCACGCCCTCGACGGCTCCCTCACTGCGAAAGGTGGTCGTTGACGCAGGCTCCTCGGCCGGGACGCTGCGTTCTCTTCAGGGCGTGAACGGCGCTCCTCTTCCGAACGTGCACAAGCCTGCGGACTTCCGCTTCGGCGGATGGAACATGCCGGGCGAGATCGACGCAACGGAGGGGTATCGGCGAGCACGCATCGACCTCGTGCGCACGCACGATTCGTACGGGCCTGGCGACATCGACTCGCGGTTCGGCCCGTGCTCTGGAATGCCCGACGTGATGGCATGGGCGGACCGTGACGTCCTCAGCATCTTCCCGGATCCGAACGCGGACCCCGACGATCCGAAGAGCTACAACTTCGCTCCCACGGACCAACTCATCGCCTCGATCAAGAACGTCGGCGCGGAAGTGATGTTCAGGCTCGGACGCAGCGAGTGCTCCAACGTAGAGCCCCCTGCGGACTTCGACAGGTATGCGGCCGTCGTGAAGCACGTCGTCATGCACTACAACCAGGGCTGGGCCAACGGCTTTCGCCACGGCATCCGCTACTGGGAGGTTTGGAACGAGCCCGACCTCGCTACGCTCTTCTGGGGCGGCACACCCGAACAGTATTTCGAGCTGTATGCCCGGATCGCGCGTGCCGTCAAAGAGGCCGATCCCGAGGCACTTGTCGGTGGCCCCGCGCTCGCAAGACCCAACGACGCGACGCCCTACCGGGACGGCTTCCTCGAGTATGTGCGCGCCCGGCAGCTTCCGCTCGACTTCTATTCATGGCACTGGTACGCCACCGACTCCAACGATCCGCTCGATATCGTACGCATCAGTCGCGCCGTGCGGGCACGTCTGGACGCACGCGGTTTCACGAAAACGCTGAGCGTTAATAACGAGTGGAATTATGGCCTGATCGAGCCCTGGCCGCGCGATCTACAGCGTGCGGGCTTCATCGCGTCCACCCTCATGTATATGCAGGACGCGCCGATCGACATTTCCGCGATTTACCGTGCGGACAACGTGTTCGGCAAGGACGGTGCGACCCCCGACAAGGTCGGTCAGGTGCTGATCGCCTTCGGCCGCATGAAGGACACCCCGTCCCGGCTGAAGGCCGAAGGTGCGGACCTCGATGGCTTTGCCGTCCAGGCGGGCCGCTCGGCGGACGGCCGGACGCTGCAGGTCCTGATAGCCAACTATGAGATCCCCGCCGAGTTCCGCGGACCGCGCTCGACCCCCAACGTCATGCCCGGGCTCGATGTCAGCCTGCTCGAGCGCCGAAGCGTGACATATCAGAACAACTCCGGTTACGACCTGACGATCGATAACCTCGTGCCCGCGCGCGAGTATCGGGTCGAGCGCTTCCGCATATCGGATGATTCAGACTTCGCGCTCGTGGATGGCACCACGCAGGTTGGACCACGAGTGCATCTGCAGGCGCCGCTGCCGCCGCCCGGCATCGAGCTCGTGGTGCTGAAGTTGGTAGACGCGCGAACGGTGAGGCAGTAACAGGATAGGCTATGCCCCTCACAGATCAGATCGCGGTCACGCACAGGTCGTTGGCCACGATCGACATCGCTATCATCGCTTTCTACTTCGTAGTCGTTTTCGCCATTGGTTTCTACTTCTCGCGCAAGGAACGGACCTCGGAAGATTATTTCTTGGCTAGCCGAAACGTTGGGTGGTTCGCCATCGGCGCCTCCCTGTTCGTCTCCAACATTTCCACAGAGCATTTCATCGGCCTGGCGGGCTCCGGCGCCACTTCCGGCCTGGCGGTTGGTCATTTTGAATGGCTGGCGTGCATTATGGTGCTCGTCCTCGGGTGGGTATTCGTCCCCTTCTACCTGCGGTCGAACGTGCTTACGATGCCGGAATTTCTCGAACGCCGCTTCAACCGTTCGTGCGCCGTGTACCTGGCCGGCGTCTCCATCCTGGCGTACATCTTTACCAAGATTTCCGTGCACCTGTATGCGGCGGCGGTGGTGTTGGAGCACGTGGTGGGCTGGAACCCGTTGACCGCGGCCATGATCCTGGTGCTCATGACCGGCATTTACACCATTGCCGGTGGCTTGGCCGCTGTGATCTATACGGAAGTGGTGCAGACCCTGGTGCTTTTGACCGGCGCGGTGGTGCTGACGGTCATCGGCTTGAACGAAGTGGGAGGATTTGCCGGATTGCGCGCGGCGGTCCCGCCGGCCTACTTTCATATGATCAAACCGATGAGCGATCCCGAGTTTCCGTGGACGGGCATCTTCCTGGGCGCGCCCATCCTGGGGATCTGGTATTGGTGCACGGACCAGGTGATCGTGCAGCGCGTGCTCTCCGCCAAGGACGAGGGGCACGCCAAGGCAGGCACCATCTTCGCCGGGTTCCTGAAGATCCTGCCGGTGTTCGTCCTGGTGCTCCCGGGGCTCATCGCCTACGCGCTCTACCCCCAGATGTTTACGAAAAACGCCGACGGACTGGTGACCAACGGCGACATCGCCTACCCCATGCTCATCATTAACCTCCTCCCGCACGGGATGATCGGGGTGATGATCGCGGCGTTGCTGGCGGCGCTGATGGGCGGGATGGCGTCGGTGTTCAATTCGGCGTCCACGCTGGTCACACTCGACTTTTACAAGAAGGCGCGGCCGGACGCTACCGAGCTGCAACTGGTGACGTTCGGTCGCATGGCCACCGGCATTATGGTGGGGCTCGGCTTGCTCTGGGTGCCCTTCATCAAGTTGCTCAGCTCGCAGCTCTACGTCTACCTGCAAAGCGTGCAGGCTTACATCAGCCCGCCGATTGCGGTGTGTTTCATTTTCGGGATCCTCTGGCCGCGCCTAAATGGGCAGGGCGCGATCAGCTCGCTGCTGGTGGGATTCGCGATGGGGACGATCCGTTTCGTCCTGGAGGTCATGGACAAGGGCCGGCATTTCGACTCGACCGCGATCCGCTGGCTGGTGGACATGAACTTCCTGCACTACGCCATCCTGATGTTCGTGGTGTGTGCGGGTGTGCTGATCGGGGTCAGCCTGATGACTCGACCGCCAGAGCGGAAAAAGCTAGCGGGCCTCACTTTTGCCACTATTGGCGAAAAGCTGGAAACCACGCTCGTCGCGGGCCACAAGATCGCCCGGGAGACTCGACTCGAACACCGTCTCAACCTCGTCTTCACTCTGCTCCTTTTGGCCACCGTGATCGCCTTATGGATCTACTTCGCCTAGCAAGCGATGGGAGCCGGGCCGAGAAGGCCAAGGAAAAGGCTGCGACCATTCAGGCATTGAAACCGGCCGTTCCTCGGGAAGAGGCAGTGGAACGGTTCCGCGGATGCGGCATCCGCAGCCTGCTGCGGCGGCGGCTAGGCGCAGGACGGCTGCATTCCTTGGCTGATGCGTACGTGCCCTTTTCCGTCTACCGCGTGGAGATTGTCAACGGCGCGAAGCGGGAAACGCATTGCTTCGCGCTCGATGCGGTCAAGGGCACCCTTGACCCCTACGCGTTCCCGCGCGTGCCCGAACCCCGGGAGATGATTCCCGTTGAAACGCGGAACCGTGCTGAGCCTCTGCTCGAGCCATTTTGGGCCCGCGAGCTGCTCACCGAAAAAGTCCGCCGCATGCTGTTCCAGCGCGGCTTCTTCCGCATCCGGAATCTCACCATTCGCGCCGAACCCATCTCTCTCGGCCTGCACATCCCTTATTGGATCGGGTTCTACGATGCAGGCGGAAGCGTCCGCCTGCGTGTCCTGGACGCCGTGCGGGGGACCTTCGAGGGCGGCAAGGCGCAGGCGTTTTTCCACGACTGGCTGACCGGTGAGGAAGTGCCTTAGTCATGCAAGCAAAGAACCTATCGCCGCACCGCGCCTGGTTGTGGCTGCACCGCCTCACCGATCGCTGCCTGCGCTTCACCTCCGTCCTGTGGGCGCGGTTCCAGGAGGACCTGCTCAACCTACGGGCGATGGCGCTGACTTACACCACGCTCGTATCACTGGTGCCGTTCCTTGCGGTAATGTTCTCGGTACTCAAGGCCTTTGGGATCCAGCATCAACTCGAGCCATTGCTTGTCCAGGGCCTGCAACCCCTCGGTGTCGAAGGCGATGAGATCAGGCGCCGGCTCATTGAGTTCGTCGATCAGCTTCCGGTCGGGGTGCTGGGCGCAGTGGGGGCGGTAGGTCTTTTCTATACCACCATTTCCCTGATCGGGCGCATCGAGGAGGCGCTAGACTGCATCTGGCGGGTGCGCCGCGCACGCAGCTGGGGGGAACAATTCCGCGACTATCTGGGTGTGCTGCTGGTCGGCCCGCTGGTGGTATCGGCCGCCTTTGCCCTGATCGCCTCGGCCCAGAGCCATGCGCTGGTGGTGGACATCATTGCCATTGAGCCCTTTGGCTTTTTCGTCGTGCTCTTGACCCGGGTGACGCCCTTTATCCTCCTGTGGGCGACCTTCACCTTTATCTACAAGTTCCTCCCTAACACATACGTGCGGCTGGCTTCGGCGCTTGTCGGTGGAGTGGTGGCGGCAGTACTCTGGTTACTAGGGGGCACAGGCTTCGCGGCACTTGTGGCCGGTTCGGCGAGTTACCCAGCCATCTACTCGAGTTTCGCCATTCTCATTCTCTTTTTCATCTGGCTCTACATCGCCTGGCTCATCGTGCTGGTGGGGGCCGAAGTCGCGCACTTGCATCAGTTCCCTACCATTTCCAGAGAGGTTGTGTTCGAGACGCCCAGCTATCGCCTGCGCGAATGGCAGGGGCTGCAGCTCCTGGTGGAGATCGCGCGGCGCTACTTTGCCGGCCAGCCCACCTCCCATCCGGCGGAGTTGGCTACGCACTTGCGGATGCCCTTGTCAACCGTCGAGGAGCTGGTAGACGCGTTCGTGCAGCATGGCCTATTGCTGCGCGCCGCGGAACCCGAGGGGATCGCCCTGACCCGGTCTCCAGAGGAGGTATCGGCGCTCGAGATCTTTGACATCCTACGTGGACCGCAGCCGCCAGCAGACCTTGAGCCGAGCGAGAGTGCCGTCGCAGAGCTCATCCACCGTCGTGAGCGGGCCATGCAGGAGGTCATGGAAGGGGCTACCCTCAAATCGCTGGCCGCTTGATCCTCCCCCTGGGTCAGGATTAGATGTCGCCCCGCGTCTCCAAGGTGCGACTCATGCGCGAGACGCGTGTGGCGCGCCCATTCAAGCGCTGTCCCTGTCCCTCAATAGTCGTAAGTCCAGTTGTCGCCGGCAACAGCGAGACGATCACTGCGCGACGGACTATCAGGCCGCGTCTCGCACAACCAGGCGTTCGACGTGCAACGCCGGTCGTCTAGCTTCCATCTGCCACAGTTGATAAGCGGCCTGATGCGCAAGCCACGATTCGGCGCTCGCGCCGAAACGAAGCTCTAGCCTTAAGGCCATCTCCGCCGTCACGGCGCCACGGCCGTTAATGAACTTCGACAAGGTCTTGCGGGAAACCCCAAGCGCCTTGGCGGCTTCCGACACGCTCACGCCCATCGGCTCCAGCCACAAGCCACGTGAGATGTCGCCGGGATGAGGGGGATCGTACATCCGCATGTTTTACCTCTAGTGATAATCCTCGTAATTGACGGCTTCCGCGTCGCCCTTCGTAAAACGGAAAGTCACGCGCCAATTGGCCTGCACGGTCATGGACCATAGGCCCGTTGGCCCTTCAGCTCATGCAGATGCAGGTCGGGAACGTCCATATCTCGAATCGATCGCGCCTTGTCCAGTTGCGCCAAGATCAACCGCAAGCGTTTCGCGTGTCTCGGCTGGATGCCGGCCGCGCTCCCGATCGTGAAGAATTGCTCCAGCCTCTTGTGCGCGAACGACTTGATCACGCTTGGCGGTTGTAACCTTTTGGGTTACGTTCTGCAACCTCTTACATCAACCATCGTTGCGGTCGCAGCGGCACGCTGTGGGAGGGCCGCTGCAAGGCAAGCCTGGTACAGGATCCCGTGTTTTACCGCATAGAATGGGTTCACCGCGTCGGGCCTGGCCTCAGCTATGTAAATATTGCCGAGCGGACGTAAATAAAGATTAACCGGGCTAGCCCGCCTAAACTGAGGGTTCAGTAAAACAGCAACCGGCGTTCCTTGAAAAAAGTGCCGGTAAACTTTACATCGCGCGGTAATAGTTACTGGCAGTGTAGCCCCTCACGGGGGACGTGAAAACATACCTTGTTGCGTTGATACAATGCCAGTAGGGATCGCGACGACAGGGTTGCAGTTCCGTCCCTTTTGTAAAGACGAAAAAAACCCGTCGAAGGTATTAAGGAATGTCTCATGTCGATTTGATTCACCATTTGGAGGAGAAAGTCATGACAAGAGAACAAACCATCGAGATCGAACAAGCCGTTCGCAGGGTTCTCAGCGGAATCCTCGGCGAGGCCCCCGATGAGTTGAGGGGCCGTGGTGCAGGCAAGCAGCCGCCCACGCCCGCGCCTCCGGGCGGCGGCCCAGACGAGCCCGCGGCTATCCCACCCGCGGTGTTAACCCAGGTTTAACAGCCCTCCCGTTTTCGTGACTTTCCGCGAATAAACTTCAATAGAATCAACGGACGGATCTGGAAATGCTGTTTGTAGTGCCATAATATTGTAGTAAGGTATTGATTTCCGCGCAGCTCCTGGTAGGCTGCAGGCATGTTCATCCGACGTACG
>JALZID010000315.1 GCA_030860485.1 Pseudomonadota bacterium
ATCACGGTGAAGTTGATCGCGCCGATCGCGATGGAGGAGGGGTTACGGTTCGCGATCCGGGAAGGCGGCCGGACGGTCGGGGCCGGGGTCGTCGCCAAGGTGATCGAATAGCAAGGCGATCGAATAACGACCCGAAGGAAGGGCACCGTCCCAAATGAGGGACCACGAGCACGCATGGGCGTGCATCCAAGAGAACTAGGCCAGTAGCTCAATTGGCAGAGCGGCGGTCTCCAAAACCGCAGGTTGGGGGTTCGAGACCCTCCTGGCCTGCCATAAGCTGAGCAGGCCTATTTCTATCGAATAAAATTTCTGCGGGGGGTTGGCGGGCGCCCCACACGCTTGCCGTCGAATGCATTCATGAAGTCCAAAACCGAAACGCCGACTTCGAACCTCGACGCCGTCATGCTCGGGGTGGTAGCGTTCTTGGTCGCCGGGGCATTGGGGGCCTTTTACTACTTCGGCGATCAGTCGTTGCTCCTGCGGGTCGTCGGGCTCTTGGCGGTGATCGGCCTGGCGCTCGCGCTCGGGTTCCGTACCCAGAAGGGGCGCGACATCTGGGCGTTCATGAAGGAGGCCCAGGTCGAGGTCCGCAAGGTCGTCTGGCCGACGCGCCAGGAGACGGTGCGGATGACCCTGATCGTGGTGCTCATGGTAGTGACGGTCGCCGGCTTCCTATGGGTCCTCGATGCCGGGCTATCCTGGCTCGTGCAATGGTTGACCGGCCAGGAGGCTTAGCTGTGGCGTTCAAGTGGTACGTGGTGCACGCCTTTTCCGGCGCGGAGCACCAGGTCAAGCGATCCCTGGAGGATCGGGTGCGGCGCAGCGGCCTGCAGGACCGGTTCGGCGATATTCTCGTGCCGACCGAGGAGGTCGTGGAGCTGCGTGACGGTCAAAAGCGCAGGACCGATCGCAAGTTCTTCCCGGGCTATGTCCTGGTGCAGATGGAGATGGACGATCAGACCTGGCATCTGGTGCGTGAGGTGCCCAAGGTCATGGGTTTCATCGGCGGGCGCGGCGATCGGCCGGCCGCCATCTCCGATGTGGAGGCCGACAAGATCCTGCAGCGCATGCAGGAGGGCACCGACAAACCGCGGCCCAAGGTCCTGTTCGAGGTCGGGGAGGTGGTCCGTGTCCGAGAGGGGCCGTTCACCGATTTCAGCGGTGTCCTCGAAGAGGTCAATTACGAGAAGAGCCGGCTGCGCGTGGCGGTCTTGATCTTCGGACGTTCCACACCGGTCGAGCTCGAATTCAGCCAGGTGGAAAAAGAATAGTGTTGCAGTTGCAGATCGTCTCCGCCCGGACGGTGGGTCCAGTGACAACGTATCGGTACGCATAGTGGCCAAGAAAGTACAAGCCTATGTCAAGTTGCAGGTGGCGGCGGGGAAGGCCAATCCGAGCCCGCCGGTCGGACCGGCGCTCGGCCAGCATGGCGTCAACATCATGGAGTTCTGCAAGGCGTTCAACGCCTATACCCAGAACCTCGAACCGGGTCTGCCGACGCCGGTCGTCATCACGGTGTATGCGGACCGTAGCTTCACCTTCATCACCAAGACGCCGCCGGCCTCGGTGCTGCTCCGGAAGGCGCTGGGGATCGAAAAGGGCAGTGCCACGCCGAACGCCGCCAAGGTCGGAAGGGTCACCCGTGACCAGATCGAGGAGATCGCGAGGACCAAGACGCCCGATCTCACCGCGGCGGACCTCGAGGCCGCCGTGCGCACCATCGCCGGCACCGCGCGCAGCATGGGCATAGAGACCGAAGGGGTGTCGCCATGACCGAGCCGACGAAACGCGTTGCGCGCTGGCGCAAGGCGCTGGTCCCTGGGAAACACTATGTCCTCGATGAGGGCATACGGCTCGTCAAGGAGCTCGCCTCCGCGAAATTCGACGAGTCGGTGGATGTCGCCGTGAATCTGGGCGTCGACGCCCGCAAGTCGGATCAGTCCATCCGCGGCGCGACGGTGTTGCCGCATGGTACCGGTAAGCGCGTGCGGGTCGCGGTGTTTGCCGAGGGCGCCAAGGCGGAAGCGGCACGTGCCGCCGGTGCCGATCTCGTGGGCCTCCAGGACCTGGCCCAGCAGGTCAAGTCGGGCCAGATCGATTTCGACTTGGCGATCGCCGCGCCGGAGAGCATGGCGGTGGTCGGCCAGCTCGGCCCGATCCTCGGGCCGCGCGGCCTCATGCCTAATCCCAAGGTCGGGACCGTGACGCCCGATGTCGCCCTGGCCGTCAGAAACGCCAAGGGTGGGCAGGTGCGCTTCAAGACCGACAAGTCGGGCATCATCCATTGTTCGATCGGGAAGGTGTCATTCGAGGGCGAGGCCCTGAAAGGCAACCTGGCCACCGTGATCGCCGCCTTGAACAAGGCCAAACCGGCCGCGGCGAAGGGTGTGTACGTAAAGAAAGTCACCGTCTCGAGCACCATGGGCCCCGGCGTCGCGATCGACCGGGCGAGCCTGCCGTAATTTTATTATGTAATGTTGGCGCGCGCGCCGATTAAGGGCGCGGGCCGGCGAATTGCCGGGCGCTATGAATATAGTGGCCATGGCCGGCGTGACCTCGTGTGTCTCGTCTGGAGGTGAGCAGTGGCTCTGGATCTGGAACGAAAGAAGGTGATCGTCGGGGAGGTCGCGACCGTGGCGCAAGAGGCGCAGTCCGCGATCGCCTGTGAGTATGCGGGTCTTTCGGTGGTCAGGATGACCGCGCTCCGCGATGCCGCCCGTAAACAGGGCGTCTACCTGCGCGTGGTACGCAATACCTTGGCGCGACGTGCGCTCGCGGGGAGTCGCTTCGAGTGCATGTCCGAGCGGCTCGTCGGTCCGTTGGTGCTGGCATTTTCGAGAGATGACCCCGGCGCCGCGGCGCGCGTCATCGATGAGTACGCGCGGACCAACGACAAGTTGGTCGTGAAGCTGGTGTCGTTCGGCGGCAAGCTCTTGGAGCCCGATGCCCTCAAGTCGCTTGCCCACCTACCCACGCGTGACCAGGCGCTCGCCATGCTCATGGGGGTCATGAAGGCCCCCATCTCGAAGCTGGTGCGGACGCTCGCCGAGCCCTATGCGGGCCTCGCGCGCGTGCTCGCCGCCGTGCGCGACCAGAAGCAGGCCGCCTAGATGCCTGCAGCACGAGCATCACGGGTTTAATTTGGGAGTTGGGAGATTGAATATTATGGCAGTGTCCAAAGATGAGATCCTCGAAGCCGTCGCCAATATGAGCGTGCTCGAGGTGGTGGAGCTGGTCGAGGCGATGGAGAAGAAATTCGGCGTCTCCGCCGCCGTCGCCATGGCCCCGGCGATGGGTGGCGGCGCGGCGGCCGTGGCGGCCCCGGTCGAGGAGGAGAAGACCGAGTTCAACGTGGTGATGACGAGCTTCGGCGAAAACAAGGTGGGTGTGATCAAGGCCGTGCGTGCGCTCACCGGGCTCGGTCTCAAGGAGGCGAAGGACCTCGTCGAAGGCGTTCCGGCGACCGTCAAGGAGGCGGTGCCCAAGGACGAGGCGGAAAACGTCAAGAAGCAACTCGTGGAAGCAGGCGCGACGGTCGAGATCAAATAGTGCCGGTACCGACGCGCACACGACGGGTCCCCCCCTGTGTCAGGATAGGGGGTCGTCACAAAGGTCTTCACGTTTCAGCGCGGCTGGTGGCGCGAGCCACCGGCCCCTTTTCCCTTGATTGACTCGCGAACGAGAGCGAACGATGGCGTATTCCTACACCGAGAAAAAGCGTATCCGGAAGGACTTCGGCAAGCGTCCGAGCATCCTCGATACCCCCTATCTCCTGGCCATGCAGATCGAGTCCTACCATGCCTTCCTGCAGGCCGAGCGGGCCCCGGCGGAACGGGAAGAGGCCGGTCTGCACGCGGCGTTCAAATCGGTGTTCCCGATCGTGAGCTATTCGGGAAACGCGGCGCTCGATTACGTGAGCTATCGCCTCGGGACGCCAGTCTTCGATGTCAAGGAGTGTCAGATCCGCGGTGTGACCTACGCGGCGCCGCTCAGGGTCAAGGTGCGCCTGGTCATCTATGACCGCGAGTCGGGCGCCGCCAAGACCGTCAAGGACATCAAGGAACAGGAGGTGTACATGGGCGAGTTACCGCTCATGACCACCAACGGGACGTTCGTGATCAACGGCACCGAGCGCGTCATCGTCTCGCAGTTGCACCGGTCTCCGGGCGTGTTCTTCGAGCACGACAAGGGCAAGACCCATTCCTCGGGCAAGCTCCTGTACTCCGCCCGGGTGATCCCCTACCGCGGTTCATGGCTCGATTTCGAGTTCGACCACAAGGACCATATCTACGTGCGCATCGATCGCAGACGCAAGATCCCGGCGACGGTGCTCTTGCGTGCCCTCGGCCAGAGCGCCGAAGAGATGCTGGCGACGTTCTTCGAGACCACCGCGTTTTCGCTCTCCCGCCATGGGATCCGCATGGAGCTGCTCCCGGAGCGGCTGCGCGGCGAGACGTTGTCGTTCGACGTCACGGACGAGGAGGGCGAGGTCATCGTCGAGAAAGACCGCCGCATCACCATGCGCCACGTGAGCGTCTTGCACAAGGCGGGGCTGCGTGAGGTGCGGGTCCCGCGCGAGTATCTCGTGGGCAAGGTGGTGGCGACCGACGTGGTCGATACGAGCACGGGCGAGATCGTGGTCCAGGCGAATGCCGTGCTCACCGGTGAGACCCTCGATAAGCTCATCGACATCGGGATCCCGGAGGTCAAGACGCTCTATGTCAACGACCTCGATCGAGGCCCGTATGTCTCGGAGACCTTGCGCATCGATACGACGCGCACGGTCCTGGAGGCCCAGGTCGAGATCTACCGCATGATGCGGCCCGGCGAACCCCCGACCAAGGAGGCCGCCGAGAACTTGTTCAATAACCTGTTCTTCAGCCCCGATCGCTACGATCTCTCGGCGGTAGGTCGAATGAAATTCAATCGCCGCGTCGGGCGGAGCGAATCCACCGGACCCAATGTCCTGTCCCAGGAGGACATCGTCGATGTGCTCAAGGTGCTGATCGGCGTTCGCAACGGCATCGGCACCGTCGATGATATCGATCACCTGGGCAACCGCCGCGTACGCAGCGTCGGGGAGATGGTCGAGAATCAGTTCCGGATCGGTCTCGTGCGCGTGGAGCGTGCGGTCAAGGAGCGTTTGACCCTTGCGGAGTCCGAGGGGACGATGCCCCAGGAGCTCATCAACGCGAAACCGGTGTCGGCCGTGATCAAGGAATTCTTCGGCTCCAGCCAGCTCTCGCAGTTCATGGACCAGAACAACCCCCTCTCGGAAGTCACGCACAAGCGCCGCATCTCCGCGCTCGGGCCCGGCGGCCTGACGCGCGAGCGCGCCGGGTTCGAGGTGCGCGATGTCCACCCGACCCATTACGGGCGCGTGTGCCCCATCGAGACGCCCGAGGGCCCGAACATCGGCCTCATCAATTCGCTGGCGGTATATGCCAAGACCAACCGCTACGGCTTTCTCGAAACGCCTTACCGCAAGGTGTCGGCCACCAAGGTCACGGATCGGGTCGAATATCTCTCGGCCATCGAGGAGGGGCAGTTCGTGATCGCCCAGGCCAATGCCAAGCTGGACGAGGACGGCAGCCTCATCGACGCGCTGGTCTCGTGCCGTTTCCAGAACGAGTTCATGCTTTCGACGCCGGACAAGGTCCAGTACATGGACGTCTCGCCCAAACAGATCGTATCGGTCGCGGCTTCGCTGATCCCGTTTCTCGAGCATGACGATGCCAACCGCGCGCTCATGGGCTCCAACATGCAACGTCAGGCGGTGCCGACCCTGCGCACCGACCGGCCGCTGGTCGGTACCGGCATGGAGCGCGCCGTGGCCATCGATTCCGGCGTCGTGGTGGTCGCGAGTCGTGCGGGGGTCGTCGATTCCGTGGACGCGAGCCGCATCGTGGTGCGCTGCGAAGAAAAGGATACCGGGGCCGGCGAGCCGGGGGTGGATATCTACAATCTCACCAAGTACACGCGCTCCAACCAGAATACCTGCATCAACCAGAAGCCCTTGGTGAAACCGGGCGATCGCATCGCGGGGGGCGATGTGCTGGCCGACGGTCCCGCGACCGATCTCGGCGATCTGGCGCTGGGACAAAACGTATTGGTCGCCTTCATGCCATGGAACGGCTACAACTTCGAGGACTCGATCGTGATCTCGGAGCGTGTCGTCGAGGAGGATCGGTTCACGAGCATCCATATCGAGGAGCTGACCTGCGTCGCCCGGGACACCAAGCTCGGGCCCGAGGAGATCACCGCCGACATTCCCAATGTCAGCGAGGGCGCGCTCTCGAAGCTCGATCAAGCGGGCATCGTGTACGTCGGCGCCGAGGTCGGCGCCGGGGACATCTTGGTCGGCAAGGTCACGCCCAAGGGGGAAACCCAGTTGACGCCCGAGGAGAAACTCCTGCGCGCCATCTTCGGCGAAAAGGCCTCGGACGTGAAAGACACCTCGCTCCGCGTCCCCTCCGGGATGAACGGGACCGTGATCGACGTGCACGTGTTCACCCGAGACGGCGTGGACAAGGATTCGCGCGCGCTCGAGATCGAAAAGGCGGGCTTGACCGGGATCCGGCAGGACCTCGACGATCAGCTCCGTATCCTCGAAGACGACCTCTACGAGCGGGTCGAGCGCCTCATACTCGGCAAGATCGCGGACGGCGGACCGGGCAGTCTCAGGCCGGGCACGCGCGTGGCCAAGCCCTATCTCGGCGAGATCAAGCGTGAAAAATGGTTGTCGATCCGCCTGCGCGACGAGGAGCCACAGTCCCAGCTCGAGGCCTATGCGACCAAGGTCCAGCAACAGCGGCACGATTTCGATCGGCGCTTCGAGGAAAAGAAGGCCAAGCTCACCCAGGGCGACGATCTCGCGCCCGGGGTACTCAAGATGGTCAAGGTCTACCTGGCGGTCAAGCGCCGCGTGCAACCCGGCGACAAGATGGCCGGACGCCATGGAAACAAGGGCGTGGTATCGACCATCGTCCCCGTCGAGGACATGCCGTTCATGCAGGATGGGACCCCGATCGACATCGTCTTGAACCCGCTCGGGGTGCCCTCGCGCATGAACGTCGGGCAAGTGCTCGAGGCGCATCTAGGCTGGGCCGCCAAGGGCATCGGGGACAAGATCCGCATGTTGGTCGAGGCCTTCGCCGAGGTGAACGAGATCCGCGAGTTCCTGGAGCGGGTGTATAACGGCGGCGGCCGAAGCGTCGACCTCGACTCGCTCGACGACGACGAGGTGGAAACGCTAGCCAATAATCTGCAAAGTGGTTTGCCGGTGTCCACCCCGGTGTTCGATGGCGCCTCCGATGTCGAGATCAAGGCCATGCTGGAGCTGGCGGGCCTGCCGGTATCGGGACAGACCGTGCTGCGTGACGGCCGCACGGGTCAGGCCTTCGACCGGCCGGTCACGGTCGGTCACATGTACATGCTGAAGCTCAACCACCTGGTCGATGACAAGATGCACGCGCGCTCGACCGGTCCCTACAGCCTCGTCACCCAGCAACCGCTCGGCGGAAAGGCCCAGTTCGGGGGACAGCGCTTCGGCGAGATGGAGGTCTGGGCGCTGGAGGCCTACGGCGCCGCGTATACGTTGCAGGAGATGCTGACGGTCAAGTCCGACGACGTGAGCGGCCGCACCCGGATGTACAAGAACATCGTCGATGGGGACCATCGCATGCAAGCCGGCATGCCCGAATCGTTCAACGTCCTGCTCAAAGAGCTGCGTTCGCTCGGGATCGACGTCGATCTGGAACAGCGTTGACGCACAGCGCCCTTCGACAGGGTAACCACGACAGAGGCGCCTCGTTGGCGGAGGGATTATATTGAAAGACCTACTCAACCTATTGAAGCAGCAAGGACTGGCCGAGGACTTCGATGCCATCCATATCGGTCTGGCGTCGCCGGAGAAGATCCGCTCGTGGTCCTATGGCGAGGTCAAAAAACCCGAGACCATCAACTACCGTACCTTCAAACCGGAGCGCGACGGGCTGTTCTGCGCCAAGATCTTCGGCCCGGTCAAGGACTACGAGTGTCTGTGCGGCAAGTACAAGCGTCTCAAGCACCGCGGTGTCGTGTGTGAAAAATGTGGCGTCGAGGTGACCCTGGCCAAGGTCAGGCGCGAGCGCATGGGGCGTATCGAGCTGGCCAGCCCGGTGGCGCACATCTGGTTCCTCAAATCGCTGCCCTCGCGCATGGGATTGCTGCTCGACCTCACGCTCCGGGAGATCGAGCGCATCCTGTATTTCGAGGCCTATGTGGTCATCGACCCCGGCATGACGCCCCTGCAACGCGGCCAGCTCCTGGCGGAAGAGGCATACCTGGAAGCGATCGAGCAACATGGAGACGAGTTCGATGCGCGCATGGGTGCCGAGTCGATCCATGAATTACTGCGTACCATCGACCTCCCCGTCGAGATCGCGCGGATCCGCGACGAGCTCAGCGACACCCATTCGGAGACCAAGCTCAAGAAGTTGAATAAACGCTTGAAGCTAATGGAGTCCTTCCTGAGCTCGGGAAACCGGCCCCAGTGGATGGTGTTGACGGTGCTGCCGGTGTTGCCGCCCGAGTTGCGTCCGCTGGTTCCGCTGGACGGCGGCCGCTTCGCCACCTCGGATCTCAACGACCTCTACCGGCGCGTGATCAATCGCAACAATCGGCTCAAGAGGCTTCTGGATCTCAGCGCGCCCGACATCATCGTGCGCAACGAGAAGCGCATGTTGCAGGAGGCGGTCGATGCCCTGCTCGACAACGGCCGACGCGGCCGCACCATCACCGGCAGCAACAAGCTGCCGCTGAAATCACTGGCCGACATGATCAAGGGCAAGCAGGGGCGCTTTCGTCAGAACCTCTTGGGCAAGCGCGTCGATTATTCCGGGCGCTCGGTGATCGTCGTGGGCTCGACCCTCAAGCTCCACCAGTGCGGATTGCCAAAGAAGATGGCGCTGGAGCTGTTCAAGCCCTTCATCTTCAGCAAGCTCGAGCGCAACGGCATGGCGACGACCATCAAGGCCGCGAAGAAGATGGTGGAACGCGAGGGGGCGGAGGTGTGGGACATCCTTGAAGAGGTGATCCGCGAGCACCCGGTGCTGCTCAATCGCGCCCCAACCCTGCACCGCCTCGGGATCCAGGCCTTCGAGCCGGTGCTCATCGAGGGCAAGGCCATCCAGCTGCACCCGCTGGTGTGCACGGCCTTCAATGCGGACTTCGACGGCGATCAGATGGCCGTGCACGTGCCGCTCTCGATCGAGGGCCAACTCGAGGCCAGGACGCTCATGATGTCCACCAACAACATCTTGTCCCCGGCCAACGGCGATCCCATCATCGTCCCCACCCAGGACGTGGTCCTGGGGCTGTATTATCTGACCCGCGAACGCGTCGGCGCGCGCGGCGAGGGGATGGTGTTCGGGGATGTGGATGAGGTCCACCGCGCCTATGAAACGGGTGCCGCGGAGCTGCACGCACGGGTCAGGGTCCGCATCACGGAAGCCGTCCAGCGCCCCAGCGGTGAGCGTGTAGAGGAGACGCGCCTGCGCGACACCACGGTAGGCCGGGCGCTCTTGTCTACGGTGCTGCCCGAGGTCTTGCCCTTCGATGTCATCAACCGGGATATGAACAAGAAGGCGATCTCCGGTCTCATCAACACCTGCTACCGGCGCGTCGGTCTGAAGGACACGGTTATCTTCGCGGACCGCCTCATGTACATGGGCTTCTCCCATGCCACGCGGGCGGGGATCTCCATCGGCGTCGATGACATGGTGGTGCCCGACGACAAGGGATCGATCATCAGCCGCGCCGAGGAGGGGGTGAAGGAGATCGAACAGCAATATGCCTCGGGTCTCGTCACCAAGGGCGAGCGCTACAACAAGGTCATCGACATCTGGTCGCACACCAACGATCAGGTCGCCAAGGCGATGATGGACAAGCTGGGATCGGAAACGGTGAGCGATGCGGCCGGCAGGGAGGTGAGACAAGCGTCGTTCAATTCCATCTTCATGATGGCGGATTCGGGCGCGCGCGGTTCGGCGGCCCAGATCCGGCAACTCAGCGGTATGCGCGGGCTCATGGCCAAGCCCGACGGATCGATCATCGAGACCCCGATCACGGCCAACTTCCGCGAGGGCCTGAACGTCCTGCAGTATTTCATCTCGACCCACGGCGCGCGCAAGGGCCTGGCCGACACCGCGCTCAAGACCGCCAATTCGGGTTATCTCACCCGGCGCCTGGTCGATGTCGCGCAGGACCTGGTCGTCACCGAGGACGATTGCCATACCCGCCAGGGTCTCTTGATGGTCGCCGTCATCGAAGGCGGGGACGTGGTGGAGGCCCTGGGTGACCGGGTGCTCGGCCGGGTGATCGCGGAAGACGTGCACCAGGCCTCGACCCACGAGGTGGTGGCGCCCGCCGGGACCCTCATCGACGAGAAGTGGGTGGAGCGCCTGGACGCGGTCGGTATCGATCAGGTCAGGGTGCGTTCGCCGATCACCTGCGAGACCCGCTACGGGATCTGCGCCGCCTGCTACGGCCGGGACCTGGCCCGCGGCCATCGGGTCAACGTGGGTGAGGCGGTCGGCGTCATCGCCGCCCAGTCGATCGGTGAACCCGGTACGCAGCTCACCATGCGTACCTTCCACATCGGCGGTGCGGCCTCCCGCGACGCGGCGGTCAGCCGCATCGAGGCCAAATCCAGGGGCACGGTCAAGCTTCAGAACCTGAAGGTCTTGAGGCAGGAGGCCAGGACCTTCGTGGCCGTCTCGCGCTCGGGCGAGCTGGCTGTGGTCGATGAGGTGGGGCGCGAGCGCGAGCGCTACAAGGTGCCTTACGGCGCGGTCCTGAGCGTGGCCGCCGGTGATCATATCGAGGCGGGTCAAGTGATCGCCCACTGGGACCCGCACACCCATCCGGTGATCACCGAGGTGGCGGGCACGGTGGCGTTTTCGGATATCATCGAGGGCATCACCGTGGTGCGTCACGTCGATGAGATCACGGGGCTGACCAGCATCGTCATCATGGATCCCAAACAGCGCGCCGCCAGCGCCAAGGACCTGCGGCCGGTGGTCAAGCTGGTCGATCTCGAGGGCAATGACCTCCGGATCCCGGGCACCGATATCCCGGCACATTACTTCCTGCCTCCCAAGGCCGTGATCAATGCGGAGGATGGGACCACCGTGAAAGTGGGCGACGTCATCGCCCGACTGCCCCAGGAGTCGTTCAAGACCCGCGACATCACCGGCGGCTTGCCGAGGGTCGCCGATCTGTTCGAGGCGCGCCGTCCCAAGGAGGCGGCGGTGCTTGCGGAGATCTCGGGGACCGTCAGCTTCGGGAAGGATACCAAGGGCAAACAGCGCCTGATCCTGACGGCGGAAAACGAGCAGGTCGAGGTCCTGATCCCGAAGTGGCGGCAAGTCACGGTGTTCGAGGGCGAGCACGTCGAGCGCGGGGAGGTCATCGTCGATGGTGCACCGGACTCGCACGACATCCTGCGCCTGCAAGGGGTCCATGCCTTGACCCAGTACATCGTCAACGAGGTCCAGGACGTCTACCGCTTGCAGGGCGTCAGGATCAACGACAAGCACATCGAGGTCATCGTGCGCCAGATGCTTCGCAAGGTAGAGGTGACCGAGCCGGGCGACACGCATTTCCTCACCGGCGAGCAGGTCGAGCGCGAGCGTTTGCAGGAAGCGAATCAGCGTGCCCAGCAAGCTGAAAAAGAAGGGGCAAAGGCTGCGCAGGTACTGCTCGGGATCACCAAGGCCTCGCTGGCGACGGAGTCGTTCATCTCGGCGGCATCGTTCCAGGAAACGACCCGGGTGTTGACCGAAGCGGCCGTGACCTCGAAGACCGACGAGCTCCGGGGGCTCAAGGAAAACGTCATCGTCGGGCGCCTGATCCCGGGCGGTACGGGGTTCTCGTATCACACCGAGCGGCGCAGAAAGCGCGAGGCCCTGTCCGCCCCCCCGCTGTCCGTCGAGCAAGCGGCCGGTGCGGAAGAGGTCGTCTCGGTGCCCGAGCCGCGCGAGGAGCGTACGCAGAGGGCTTGATCGCCCCCGAGGGCTTGGCCGTTGGCAAGGTTCCTTGACAGGCGGTAGGAAAGGTTACTAGAATCGCTTTTCTTCGACGACCGACTGGAGTGATCCCGCCTGTTTTTTTGTCGAACTGGAATGATCCCCCTGGGAAAGGATCCCGGGGGAATGACCCGGCGGGAAACATCACTATCGTTCAGCACGCATGACGACGATCAATCAACTGGTGAGAAAACCGCGCAAGCGGCAGCGCGACAAGAGCGCGGTGCCCGCTTTGGCCAGCTGTCCTCAGAAGCGCGGGGTGTGTACCCGTGTCTACACCACGACGCCCAAGAAGCCCAACTCGGCCTTACGTAAGGTGGCCAGGGTCCGTCTGACCAACGGCTTCGAGGTCACGACCTATATTGGCGGAGAAGGCCATAACCTCCAGGAGCATTCCGTGATCCTGATCCGTGGCGGTCGCGTCAAGGACCTGCCCGGGGTTCGCTACCATACGGTGCGCGGGACGCTGGACACCTCGGGCGTCTCGGATCGCCGGCAGGGTCGCTCCAAGTACGGGGCCAAGCGGCCCAAGTCCTGATTTTTCCCACTTTCGGTACTTCAAGACCGCTACAGACGAGGGGCGCACCATGTCGAGACGCCGAGTTGCCGCGAAAAGGGTGGTGTTGCCGGACCCCAAGTACGGCGACGACACCATCGCCAAGTTCATCAACATGGTGATGTCTTCGGGCAAGAAATCGCTGGCGGAGAAGATCGTCTACGGGGCGCTCGATCACCTGACGACCAAGGGGCACAGCGATCCCTTGGCGGCGTTCAAGCAGGCCCTGGACAACATCCGCCCGCGGGTCGAGGTCAAGTCGCGGCGCGTGGGCGGCGCCACCTACCAGGTGCCGGTCGAGGTGCGTGCCAAGCGCAGGAACACGCTGGCCATGCGCTGGTTGGTCGATATCGCGCGCAAACGTGGGGAAAAGACCATGGGTCTCAGGCTCGGGCTAGAGGTCGCGGATGCAGCCGAGAACAAGGGTGCCGCTGTGAAAAAGCGTGAAGACACGCACCGTATGGCCGAGGCCAACCGGGCCTTCGCGCATTACCGCTGGTGATCGGAAGACCCCAGGGCTTCGCGGGAATTGAATCGTGCCACGCGCAACGCCCATCGAACGTTACCGGAACATCGGTATCATGGCCCATATCGATGCCGGCAAGACCACGACCACCGAGCGCATCCTGTATTACACGGGTGTGTCCCACAAGCTCGGTGAGGTCCATGATGGGGCGGCCACCATGGATTGGATGGAACAGGAGCAGGAGCGCGGGATCACCATCACGGCCGCCGCCACGACCTGTTTTTGGAGCGGCAGGACGGGCCAGTATCCCGAGCATCGCATCAACATCATCGACACGCCGGGGCACGTGGACTTCACCATCGAGGTCGAGCGTTCCCTGCGGGTCCTGGACGGCGCTGTCGGGGTGTTCTGCGCGGTAGGCGGGGTCGAGCCGCAGTCCGAGACCGTCTGGAGGCAGGCCAATAAATACCGGGTGCCGCGCCTTGCCTTCGTGAACAAAATGGATCGGGCCGGGGCCGACTACCTGCGGGTCGTTCAACAGATCCGCGAGCGGCTCGGCAGTCGCGCGATCCCCTTGCAACTCCCCATCGGGGCCGAGGACAAGTTCGAAGGGGCGGTCGATCTCATTCGCATGAAGGCCATCACCTGGGATCGGGAGTCCCTGGGGATGCGCACCGAGGAGCGCGAGATCCCGAGCGGCATGGTCGATCTGTGCGCGGAGTGGCGCGACCGGCTCCTGGAAGCGGCCGCCGAGGCCAGCGAGACCCTCACCGAGAAGTACCTGGAGGAAGGGACCCTGTCGCCGGAGGAGATCCGGCGTGGCCTGCGGGCCCGCACCTTGAGCAACGAGGTCGTGCCGGTGGTGTGCGGATCCGCCTTCAAGAACAAGGGCGTCCAATCGCTGCTCGATGCGGTGATCGATTTCCTGCCGGCCCCCGTGGATATCCCGCCGATGAAAGGCATCCTCGAAGATGGCGAGAGTGAGGCCACGAGACCGGCGAGCGATGACGCCCCGTATGCGGCGCTGGCCTTCAAGATCATGAGCGACCCGTTCGTCGGCACCCTGACCTTTTTCCGCGTCTATTCCGGGGTGCTGCAGAGCGGCGATACGGTGTTCAACCCGGTCAAGCGCAGGAAGGAACGCATCGGGCGTCTGTTGCAGATGCACGCCAATTCGCGCGAGGAGATAAAGGAGGTACGCGCTGGCGATATCGCGGCCGCGGTGGGGCTCAAGGATGTCACCACGGGTGATACGCTGTGCACCCCCAATGGTCGCATCACCCTAGAGCGCATGGAGTTCCCCGAGCCCGTGATCGCCGTCGCCGTGGAGCCCAGGACCAAGGCCGATCAGGAGAAAATGGGGCTCGCGCTCTCGAAGCTCGCGACCGAAGACCCCTCGTTCCGCGTCGCCTCCGATCCGGAGTCCGGCCAGACCATCATCTCCGGGATGGGCGAATTGCACCTCGAGATCATCGTCGAGCGGATGCGGCGCGAGTTCAAGGTCGAGGCGAACGTCGGTAAACCGCAGGTGGCGTACCGCGAGACCATCCGCAAGGTGGTGGAAAAGGCCGAAGGCCGCTTCGTCAGGCAGTCCGGCGGGCGCGGGCAATACGGTCACGTGATCCTAAGAGTCGAGCCCATGGAGGCCGGGGCGGGATTCGAGTTCGTAAACGATATCGTGGGTGGGGTAATACCCAAGGAATACATCCCCGCGATCGAGAAGGGAGTGCGGGAGCAGTCGGGCAACGGGGTGCTCGCGGGCTATCCGGTCGTGGATGTGCGAGTGGCCGTCTACGACGGCTCGTTCCACGAGGTCGATTCCAACGAGATAGCGTTCAAGATCGCGGGCTCGATGGCCTTTAAGGACGGGGCCGCGCGCGGCAAGCCGGTCCTCTTGGAGCCCGTGATGAAGGTCGAGGTGGTGACCCCGGAGGACTATCTCGGGAGCGTGACCGGGGACCTCAATCGCCGCCGTGGGGTATTGCACGGCACGGAGGGCTCGCCCGCCGGGCGCATCATCCGCGCCGAGGTGCCGCTGTCGGAGATGTTCGGTTATGCCACCGATCTGCGCTCCGCGACGCAGGGGCGGGCCACCTATACCATGGAGTTCGGCCGGTATTTGGAAGCGCCGGCCGGCATCGCCGAAGCAGTGATCAAACAGAACAAATAGCCAGCACGAGGAGCATCGTGGCCAAGAGCAAATTCCAGCGGACCAAGCCCCATGTGAATGTCGGGACCATCGGTCATGTGGATCATGGGAAGACGACCTTGACGGCGGCGATGACCTTGGTGATGTCGAAGAAGTTCGGGGGGGA
>JALZID010000316.1 GCA_030860485.1 Pseudomonadota bacterium
CGGCCTGACCGGACCAACTCGACCATCTGTCGCCGGAACTCCGGCGGATATGCACTTCTTCGTTTCGACATCGTGGACTCCTCTTTCCCAAAAGATGAAGTGTCCACGAAACGGGGTCAACTCCAGATCCGTGTGGGAGCGTTTGAGCCGGCCCCGGCCGGGTTCTGGGTGGCCTGTCGGGGCTTTGGGGTGACGCAAAGCGCCCGGACGCGAGCCGACCGGTGCCGGTCGAGTCACCCGTGCGTGGTTTCGGACGGCCGCGGTCGTGCGGGGAACCGCAAGGTGTCCGTCACCGGCGGCGCCTTCGCCGAGACGAAGGAGCAGCTTGTCGTCCATTTGACGCGCCGCGACGTGATGCTGGTGGCCGTCTCGCGCGCGCCGCTCGCCAAACCGAAGGCTTCAAGAAGTGCAGGGGCTGGACCTTAAAATGAAATGGGTGTCCTCGTTCGAGAACGATTTCAACCGCGACGTCAACATCTTGTCCACGCCGGAGGAATTCAAAGGCGACGTGTTCTACAATTTCGAGGGCGATGCGCGACGGGCCTTTGGCGGGTCTTGGCCTTATCGACGCCATCCTCGCGCGCGGCGATCTCGCGGACTACCACTTGGCGCACTCGGCGCGGGCGGAGCTGTGCCGGCGGTCAGGCAGAACGACCGAAGCCCGAAACTCCTACGAACGCGCCCTCGGCCTCACGAAACAGGAGCCGAAGCAACGGTTTCTCGAGCGCCGGCTGAGAGAGCTGCCGGAATGATACGCCAGCGCCGCGTTACGACGGTCGGTCCTGCAAGCTTGTCGTGGCGTGTCGAATCTGGGCTCGGCCAAACGACTATACGGTGTCCACAACGGTGGGCTGACCGTCCTCGGCGCCCGGGAGCGTGCCCTATGATAAAAACTCTTCGGCAGGGGTTCGATGCCGGCCCGCTATTCGACTGACTGTTGGAGCCGCACATGAAATACATGTTGTTGATTTACTTAGACGAGCTGACGTTGAGCGAGACCGAGCGGGAAGAGTGTTACGCGGAGTCCACGCAGCTCGCACAACAGATTAAAAGCGAGCGGGCAGTACCTGGCCGTCCACCCGTTGCACCCGACATCGACGGCGACCAGCGTCCGGGTGCGCGGCGGCAAACGGTTCGTGACCGACGGTCCGTTCGCGGAGACGCGCGAGCAACTGGGCGGCTATTTCCTGATCGACGCCCGGGATCTCGACGAGGCGATCGGCATCGCCGCACGGATCCCGATGGCGCGCAAGGGTAGCATCGAGATCCGGCCGGTGATAGAGATCGCGGGCCTGCCGGCTTCTTAGTATTAGTGCCCGCCACGGACGAAAGCCGTCAGGTACGGTGTGTCCCGCATGCAACCGTGGCGCAATCCCGAAGAAAACAGGAGATACCGATGAAGACCGAACCGCAGAAAGAACACAAGTGGCTACAGAGGCTCGTTGGTGAATGGACCTATGAGTCCGAGTGATCGATGGAACCCGGCAAGCCGCCGGAGAAGTTCGAGGGATCGGAGAGCGTGCGTTCGCTGGGCGGCCTCTGGGTGCTATGCGAGGGCCGCGGCGAGATGCCCGGCGGCATGGAACAACCCTGATGACGCTCGGCCATGACCCGCAGAAGGGGCAGTACGTGGGGACTTGGGTGGGATCGATGATGACCTACCTATGGGTCTACGATGGGTCGTTGGACGCGCAGGAAAAGATGTTGACGCTCAATGCCGAGGGCCCGAGCTGCGCCGGCGATGGGAAGTTCGCGAAGTACCAGGACGTGATCGAGGTCAAGAGCGACGACCACCGGGTGATGACGTCGCACATGCTGGGCGATGACGGGAAATGGCACGAATTCATGACGGCGAGCTATCGGCGGAAGAAGTAGTGGCCGCAGCGCTCCGGGCGGCCAGAGAAGTCAGCGGAATCAGAGGAGACATCACAATGACGACGAGCACGATTGCGACCGTCCGGATCCCAGATCCAAACAGGCTACTAAAGGCCGAAACCAGGAGGAGAACACGATGCGATTCATTATTATGGTAAAGGCCAGCCAGGATACGGAAGCCGGCGTCATGCCGGAGGAGAAGCTGATTGCCGCAATGGCGGCGTACCACGAGGAGCTGGCGAAGGCCGGCGTGCTGCTCGATGCCTCCGGTCTAAAGCCGAGCTCGAAGGGCTGGCGCATCGAGTACTCGGGAGGGAAGCGCACCGTGATCGACGGGCCCTTTGCCGAGACGAAGGAGCTGATCGCCGGCTACACGCTCATCCAGGTGAGGTCGAAGGAAGAGGCGATCGAATGGACGAAGCGCTTCCCCAATCCTGCCGTCGATGGTAAAGAGGGCGAGATCGAGGTTCGCCCGCTGTTCGAGCTGGAGGACTTCGGTGAGAGCGAGGCGATTGAACGCTTTCGCGAGATGGGGGTCGAGACAAAGAAGAGAACCGCATCCGTTATTTGAACACCAAGCTCCGCCTCCGTCGTATCGGGATACGGGGCCCTGTTCTCTAAATGGCCTCCAGCTCGCGTGGGGCCTGGCACTTGGCCCGATGCGGGAGACTGCAGATGACGCTTTGCAACGGGGTTCTTCGCTGTTACGGCTTTCCCGTTCCATCGGGCCTTGCGGCGCCTATTTGAGTCCGCCCGCTTGTTCAACCGGCCGAGTGCGCTTGAGTACCCGCACGCGGGCGTAGCGGATCAGTGCGATACCGCCTACTCCACCCTCACGCCTCGCCAGAACGCCACGTGGCCTTTGATCTGCTCCGCGGCTTGCTTGGGTTCGGGGTAATACCATGCGGCATCGTGATTCACCGCTTCATCCACGACGATATCGTGGTAGCTCGCTTCTCCCTTCCAAGGACAGGTCGTATGGGTGTTGCTGTGCCGTAAGAATTCGCGATTGACCGATTCCGCCGGAAAGTAATGGTTCCCTTCGACTACGATGGTGTTCTCGCTTTCGGCCAATACCTCGTTGTGCCAGATAGCCTTCATTGTCGGACCCTCGACTGAGCTTGACGGTAGTCAAGAGTTATATTATGCCCTATCTCCCCTACAGAATCAGGGCGGCGCGCCCGAGGAGCGTGGCCTTTCCGTTGGCGCGCTGTCATCGATGGTTGCTGATGGTAAGAGAACGATGCGCCCTGCGCTGACGATGCACATCGCCGCAGTGGTGTTTATGAATTCCCCTAAGCCGATAGCTAATAGTATACTTCGGAAGGGACCCCCTGCGAACGGGCGGGAAACTGTGCTGATCCAAGGGCGCCCGGACGTGGAGAAAAGCCACCTCGCCGTCCCCACGGGTGCCAATGCCGTTTTCCCCGGTTTCAGGCCAGGCGGACGACTACGCGGGCGGGGCGTCGCCGCACCATGGCGACTACTGCCGGCTTGCCGCATCCATTATGATCGTGTCACCCAAGACGCCGACCCCATCGAAGTGAACGGTAACCATGAGCGACCGAGACCGACGGCAGCTCCCTGAGCGGTCCAGCCGAGCAGACATCGACGCCTTCCTGAGGCAGGTGGCTGCGCTGTCACGGGTCAAGCCTACCGGCCGGCGCGGCCGGCTCATCTTCGCCATGGACGCGACCGCCAGCCGTGAGCGGACCTGGGACCGCGCCAGCCATATCCAGTCCCAGATGTTCCAGGAGACGGCCGCGCTCGGCGGTCTCGAGATCCAGCTGTGCTTCTACCGCGGCTACCGCGAGCTCGAGACGAGCCCGTGGCTCACCGATACCGGGGCCCTCCAGAGGCAGATGACGGTGGTCTCCTGTGCCGCGGGGTACACACAGATCGAACGGATCCTGGCTCACACCCTGGAGGAGACCCGAAACAAGCGGGTGAACGCCCTGGTTTTTGTCGGTGACTGCATGGAAGAGGACCCTGACCGGCTGAGCCACCTCGCCGGTCAACTCGGGGCCCTGGGGGTCCCCGGCTTCGTGTTTCAGGAAGGGGACGACCCGATCGCCGAACGTTCCTTCCGAGAGATCGCACGGCTCTCCAAGGGTGTCTATTGCCGCTTCGACGCGACCAGCGCCTCTCAACTGCGCGACCTCTTGAGCGCAGTCGCCGTCTATGCCTCCGGAGGCAGGCAGGCGCTCGACCGCTTCGCGAAGGAGCGCGGAGGGATCGCCTTGCAGCTAACTCACGAGATCGATGAGAGGTGAGCGGTGCTTCTCAACCTCGCCTTGCTCCTGGCCGGGATCGGCGCGCTGGCAGGGCTTGCGTGGTTGTTGCGAACGCCACCCCCGGTCATCGCCGCCCACTTCCGCAGGGCGCTCGCGGTCCTCGTGGTGCTGCTACTCCTCTTCCTCGCGGTCACCGGGCGACTTCACTGGTTGTTGGTGCTCATTGGGGCCTTGGTCGCCGCCGCCGTGCGGCTTCTGCCGTTGCTTCATTATGCGCCGCTGGTCCAGCGCCTGTGGCGGCAGGTCCGCCCCCAATCCGCCCGCCCCCAATCCGAGACTAGCGGTGGCCCGACCGGCGCCAAGCGCTCGACGGTTGAATCCAGTTTTATCCGCCTATGGCTCGACCACGCCACGGGGGAGATCGACGGTGAGGTGTTGGCGGGCACTTTCACGGGCCATCGCTTGAGCGAGCTGCAACGCGAACATCTGATGCGCCTTTATCGCGACTGCCGAGGCGCCGATCCCGATTCGGCTGCCTTGCTGCAGAGCTATCTCGACAGGATTTACGGCGAGACCTGGCAATCGGCGCCCGGGTCGGAAACGGGGACACGCCCCGGACCGACGCCAATGACCGCCGATGAGGCCCGCCAGGTCCTCGGCCTGGGGCCCGGGGCAAGTCGAGCGGAGGTGATAGACGCGCACCGTCGCCTCATCCACAAGCTCCACCCCGATCGGGGCGGCTCCGATTACCTCGCCGCCAAGATCAACCAGGCAAGAGCCGTATTGCTCGGCGCGTCGTAAAAGACACCTGTGCCGGCCGACGTCATGGCCCCGTCTCCTGCTCGTCCAAAGTTATTGAAATCTCGCTAAGCCGCCGCGATCGGCTCACCTATCCCGATCCCCAGGACCTCGCCGGCCCGCCCGTCGCGCACGGCGATCTCGATGAGACCGTTCGAGTTCTCGTAGAAGAACGGCTGTGCGCCGGCCACCTCGGCAAAGGTCCGGGCGCGCGGGAGGCGCCGGCCCCGAAGCACTAGTGCGCCACCCGCAAAAGCCGTGGCGCGGACGCCGGTGATGCAGTTGCCGTAGTGATCGAGGTAGATCACCTGATAGAGATCATCGGGCCAGGACGGGTCCGGTTCGAGCGTCACCGGCACGCCGCGCGGCCCCTCTCCGCGTGCCAGCCGCGCGGCCTCGGGGGCGTAGAGGTCGCGACCGTGAAACGTCGCCGACAGATCGCGGGGGCGCCAGGTGATGGCCCAGGCATGCGCCGATCGGCCGCGGCGGGCCACGATCTCGAAGAGCCCGTTGCCGGGTCCGACGAACCAGCGGCCGTCGATCTCGATCGCCATCGGCCGGTGCAAGCCGGAGCCGACCCCCGGATCGACGACGCACAAGAACACCGCACCCCTCGGAAAATCCCGCGCATAGGCGGGCAAGAGATAAGCGCTCGCGCGCGGGTCATGCGCCGGCGCATCGGCCAGCAAGGTCACCACCGGCATCCCGGGGACCTCCCGGTGCAGCATCGCGCTCATCTGGCCCAGGTACGGGCCGCAGGGGCCAAAATCGGTGAATAGGACGATCATGTAAAAGGGGTCTGCGGGCATCGTGCTCACCGGTCCGATAGACAGGCGCCGTGGGTATCGATCACCTCGGTATAGAAGCGCGCGCTGGCCTTGGGGATGCGAGCCTGGGTTTCGTGGTCCACGCAGACGAGTCCGAAACGCTTGGAATACCCCTCGGCCCACTCGAAGTTGTCCAGGAGCGACCAGGCGAAGTAACCGCGCAGATCGACGCCTCGTGCCAGCGCCGTGTGCGCGGCGCACAGGTGGTCGCGCAGGTATGCGACGCGCAAGGGGTCATCGACGATACCCTGGCAGGGAAGCGGGTCCGGAAACGCGGCCCCGTTCTCGGTGATAAAGATCGGCGGATTGCCGTAGCGGGCCTTCACCCATTCCAGGATATCGATGAGCCCCTCGGGGCACACCTCCCAGCCCATCTCGGTGGTCCGCCGGGCCGCTTCGGAGATGTTTCGTGCGCGGTGGGGTTTGACCGCCGGGTCGTGCCGGGTCAGGCCGCGCGTGTAGTAGTTGACGCCCAGGAAGTCGATGGGCGATCGCACCAGCTCGAGATCCTCCTCGGGCCACTCCGGCCAGGCCGCACCGAACATCTCGCGGATCTCGGCGGGGTGCTCGTCGCGGAAGATCGGGTCGAGAAATTGTCGGTTCATGTAGGCGTCGGCCCGTACCGTGGCCGCGCGATCGGCGCGCGATCCCGATGCCGGAACCTTGGGCTCCAGGTTCACGGCGATCCCGATCGCATGGCGGCCCTCTGCGCGATAGGCCCGAACCGCCTGTCCATGTGCGAGGAGCAGGTTCTGCGAGACGCGCGCGCCCTCGGCCAGGTCGCGGCGCCCCGGCGCCAGGGTCCCTTCTATATAACCACCCTGCATCACGACCCAAGGCTCGTTCAAGGTGATCCAGAGCTCGACGCGATCACCGAGCGAGCGGTAGAGCAGACAGGCGTAGTCCGCGAACCAGTGGGCGACCTCGCGGTTCGCCCATCCCCCCCGTTCATCCAAGGCCACCGGCAGGTCCCAGTGATAAAGGGTTACGACCGGCGCGATGCCGTGATCCAGCAGTATATCCACGAGGCGCTCGTAGAACGCGAGCCCCTTGCGGTTGACCCGGCCGCGCCCCTCCGGCAACACCCGGCCCCAACTCACGCTGAACCGATACGCTCGCAAGCCGAGCTCCCGCATCAGGCGCACGTCGTCCGGAAAGCGCCGGTAGTGGTCACAGGCAAGGTCGCCGGTCTCGCCGTTCGCGATGGTCCCTGGGGTATGGGAGAAGCGATGCCAGATGCTCGCCCCGGCGTGGTCGGCCAAGGGCGAGCCCTCGATCTGATAGGCCGAGGTCGCCGCGCCCCACAGGAACCCCGGTGGAAAGCCGGGCGGGCATGCCGGGGCCGCGCGCGGGTCTGGGTGCGAGTCCGGCCGGGGGGTCTTGGAGAACACCGTGGGGGCTTGCTATTTGCCGGCGCCGGTGCGGTAATATCCGGCAGGTGTTGGCATGGACCCGTGGTTCGGAACCTTCATGTACTTCTGCCACGTCGCGATCGTGGCGTATTTCCTGTTCCTCACGAACGCCGAGGCCCGCGAGCAGGAACGTCGGCGCGACGCCAGGCGGCGGCGCATCGAGCTCCTGGGCTTTCGGCCGCGTACCCCCCCGCAACCTCCGGAGGAGATGGAGTTTCTGGCCTAACGGAGGGGGGCGATAGGATTGGTCGGGGTGACACGATTTGAACGTGCGACACCTGCCTCCCGAAGGCAGTGCTCTACCAGGCTGAGCTACACCCCGTTTAAACTCGCCCCGAATCTAAAATGGCCCGCTGCCGGATCGGTCAAGACCTGCGGTCGACCGCGAACGCCGCGAGCGCCAGCAGGGCGTCTTTGTACGGGGACGGGCCTAGATCCTCTATCACCCGCAGCGCGTACCCCGCCTCCGAGCGCGCGAGCGCGGCAGTGTACGTGATGGCGCCGGTGGCTTCAATGGCCTCTATGACCCGGCCGATGTGTCCCCGCCCGCCCTCCTTGATGGCGCTGCGTAAGAGCGCGCCCTGTGTCGCGCTCCCGTGCCATAAGGCGTACAAGAGTGGCAAGGTGGGCTTGCCCTCGGCAAGGTCGTCACCGATGTTCTTACCGAGTTGCTCCGCGCTTGCGGTATAGTCGAATACATCGTCGATGAGCTGATAGGCGGTGCCGAGATGCCGCCCGTAGGCCGCCATCGCCTCCTCCGCCGCGGCGCCCGCCCCGGACAGCACCGCGCCCAGCCTGGCGGCGGCCTCGAACAGCTTCGCGGTCTTGTTGTGGATGATGGCGAGGTAGCGTTCCTCGCTGGTATCGGGGTCATGGCAGTTCACGAGCTGCATGACCTCCCCCTCGGCGATGGTATTGGTCGCGTCCGAGAGGATCTCCATGACCCGCATGTCACGCACATCGACCATCA
>JALZID010000317.1 GCA_030860485.1 Pseudomonadota bacterium
GTACATACCGGACTCCTCCTCTTCGTTGAAGTGGTCGTTTCATCTTCCACTCTGGCACATCACGATGCCGTTAGGGAGGGGAGGAGTCCATACCATTACCCTAACCCTCCCCCGCTATCGCAGGGGAGGGAACACGGGAACTTCCTCCCGGGCCGTCGCGAGCGCAGGACATTATTTCACCAGCCCTCAGGCGATACAGGTCTTTTCCTTCAACTCCCGGGTCAACACCCGGGCGTTTTCCGAATAATCCACGGGGACATCGATGAGATGCACCCCGGGAGAATTGACGCATTCATCCAGGAGTCCCCGCAGGTCCTCGGTCCTCGTGACACGGTGGCCCAGGGCCCCGTAGCATTGCGCGTATTTGACGAAATCGGGGTTGGTGAAGTCGAGCCCCCAATCCGCGAACCCCGCATGCTCCTGCTTCCATTTGATCATCCCGTAACCGCTGTCGGTCAGAATGATCACCGAGAGGTCGAGGTCGAGGCGCACCGCCGTCTCGAGCTCCTGGCTGTTCATCATGAAGCCGCCATCGCCGCACACGGCCACCACCTTGCGCTCCGGGCAGATCATCTTGGCCGCCATCGCGGACGGGAACCCCGCCCCCATGGTGGCCAGCGCATTGTCCAGAAACAGCGTGTTGGCCCCGAGCGCGCGATAGTTTCTGGCAAACCAGAGCTTGTACATCCCATTGTCCAGGGTCAGGATGTCGAGAGGCCCGAGCACGGCCCGCACATCGGCCACCAGACGCTGGGGGAGGACCGGGAAGCTGTCCGAATCGGAGCGCTCGGCGATCTTTTCATCGACGAATTGTTTGACGCGCATGAAATAGGCGAAATCCCAGTGCGGCTGCGCGTGTACCCGCTTCGACAACTGCCACAGGGCGTTGGCGATGTCCCCGACGATCTCGTGCTGCGGGAAGTAGATCTCGTCCACCTCGGCGGGGACGAAGTTGATATGGATGACCTTGGGCCCGCCGGCTTCCATGAAGAAGGGGGGTTTCTCGATCACATCGTGGCCGACGTTGATCACGAGATCGGAGCGGTCAACGGCGCAGTGCACGTAGTCGTGGTCCGAGAGCGCGGCGGTGCCGAGGAACAAGGGGTGGTCCTCCGGGATCACCCCTTTGCCCATCTGGGTGTTGAAGAACGGGATGCCGGTCTTTTGGACGAAACGCAGGAGCAACTGGGAGACCCGCTTGCGATTCGCACCCGCTCCGATCAGGAGCAGCGGGGATCGCGCCTGTGCGATCATCTCCGCCGCGATGGCCACGGCACGCTCGTTGGCGTCGGGACGGCGCACCTTTTTCACGGCGAAGGGCGGGTTGCTGGTGGCCTCTGCCGCGACGTCCTCGGGCAACTCGATATGTACGGCCCCGGGGCGCTCGGCCTCCGCCTTCTTGAAGGCCTCGCGGACGATGGACGGGATCCGATCGGCCTCGACGACCTGTTTGGTGAACTTGGTGAGGGGCTGCATCATCGCCACCGCGTCAATGATCTGGAAATGCCCCTGCTTGCTGGTGTAGATGGGCTTCTGCCCGGTGATCATGCACATCGGCATGGCCCCGAGCTGTGCATAGGCGGCCGCAGTCACGAGGTTGGTCGCGCCCGGTCCCAAGGTCGATAGACACACACCCGGGATGCCGCTGAGACGGCCCACCGTGGCCGCCATGAAGCCGGCCGATTGCTCGTGGCGGGTGACGATGAGGCGGATGTGCGAGGTGCGCAGGGACTCGACGAAGTCCAGATTTTCTTCGCCTGGCACGCCGAAGATGTACCCTACCCCCTCATCCTCGAGGCATCTGACGAAGAGATCACTCGCTTTCATGGCCTCCCCCGCAAGAACGTGTTGCCTCAATTCTACGCCATAGGCGGCGCGGATGCGACGAGCACCCTCGGGTCCCACCGCGCCGCGGGTCCAGCACTCGGCGCCTGTGGCAGACGTGCCGTCTCGAGGTGCCCTCGACACGTGGACGGTCTGCGGATCTCTGCCATTCCGGGCACGCTTGATGGATGCAGAGAGTCGAGGTGCGACAATTTGTCTCACCCCCTCCGCCGTCACGCTTAGGCCGGAACCGGGCCAAGAGCGCCGCGCTCTCCTCGGCACTGTGGCGGGTATACTCCCCGCGTGGCAGGACAGGACAAGGATGGCGATACGACGCATTGAATATACAATCGTTATCCTTTGGCTTTATGAGCAAGAGCCGGGGGAGACTTTCGAGTCTCCCCCGGCTTGGTAGGTACGTGCAACGGTGGTTCAGATGGAGCAGAGCTGGGTTATGGTTGCGTGCGCTTGGAGAACGGAACCAGCATTGGTTTTCGCCTCGTTGACCGTGAGGTGAGACTTCGCCAACCGTCTTCCGAGCGTTGACCTGGCCAATATCTTCAACTCGATCGCTCGCAGCTTATGATGATGTGTCCGGTGACGCGATCATAGCCCCGCGCAGTCGATGTGGTTGCAGCTTATCCCGGCGGGGGAGAGTCTGCCCGGTAAGTATGTTTTGACGCCATGTGTTCCATCCCCTTCTATCATCGTCCCCCCATGAACTATGTCCATTTGCTCCGGTGACGGTTTATACCCACGGGGGCTCTCGAACTGCCGCGTATCTGGTTGGATTCGCTCACCACCTGATGTTCTTTCTGCATCCGCCGCCACCACTGGTGACAGGCCAGTTAGGGCTACTATCAGGCTAAAGGTTGTGATATATTGTAGCTGTTTCATTTCTCTCTCTATCAGATAGAGGTGCTGAGCCCCCGGGTCCCATCTCGCAACCCTAATATAGAGGGCTGAGCGGAATTTGGTCTGTGAAATATTTCACAGAAAAAGTGTGAAGTATTCACAAAATCTGGTGTGGAGCACTTTATAGAGGGACCATTAAGAGGGCAGAGCAGTGCCCAAGAGGGAGGAGTCTCCGCCAGGCTCAGGCGTGGGCCCGAGCTGGGTTTTCGGAAGGAGTGATTGAGGTAGAGCGTCCATTGCATCACAAACGTTCAGTGGCACTCTAATTGCCCGTGCACCAATAGGCCCTCGTTTTGCTTATTGGCGACCGGCCCCGCCAGGAAAATCGTGGATACTGTCGCCGTTGGCGGGATCGTGCGGCCTCGCGGTCCAATTCATCCAGTCTTCCCACGACATGGTGTTGCCGTACATGTCTTGCGGCAAGACGTGCACTGGTGTAACGGGTGAGATGCCGGCGTGCACCTTATCCATTTGCTCGGGTGATAGCTTATAACCTAGGGTGCTCTCGAACCTCTTCTGGCTAGTTGTACCCGCTCAGCACCTGATGTTCTTCCTGCATCCGCCGCCACCACTGGTGGCAGACCGGTGAGGGCCGCTATCAGGCTAAAGGTTGTGATATAGTGTCGCTGTTTCATTTCTCTCTCCTCATTCAGTATGAATTGACAAACATAGGTACACGATGGTCCCTGCCAGTTCTCTCGCCTCTACCACCCAATAAGGAATCTTTGATAGAGGCGCCGGGCCCCGGGTCCCATCTTGCAACGCTAATATAGAGCGGTGACTGGATTTTGGTCTGTAAAATATTTGACAGAAAAGTGTCAAATATTCACAACGCGCTAGAGCAGCTCAGGGCCTTCCTGGAGGGAGACGGGTCGCCTGTCGCTCTGCATCACACCACCCTCAGACAGGGGATCACCGAGACCGGGTCATTGAGCGGACGGCACTCCGTTGCGTAAGATCCGCCGGTCGCGCGCCTGCCGACCTTCGCACGGGCGGCGCATCAGGCGGCCGCGGTCCGATCCCCGGGCCGAGAACCGGGTGGCGTTGGTCCGGTAGCCGGCAGGGGGACGGTCGAGTCCGGTGGGCATTGCGGAGGCATTGCGATACTAAGGGGGAGGTGAGTTTGCGTCGATCGATACAAACGTTACGAGTCGGGTACCTGGCCGTTGTGCTCGCGTGCCCGGCCGCCGGGGTGGCCGCGGCCGAGGTCCGGGAATTCAAGCTCGACAACGGGCTCAAGCTCATCGTCCAGGAGGACCACCGCGCCCCGGTAGCGGTCTCCCAGGTCTGGTACAAGGTCGGTTCGAGCTACGAGCATGCGGGCATCACCGGCGTCTCGCACGCCTTGGAGCACATGATGTTTCAGGGCACCGAGCGACATCCCGCGGGGGAGTTCTCGCGCCTCATCTCCGCGTCCGGCGGGGAGGAGAACGCCTTCACCGGCAGCGACTACACGGTCTATTTCCAGAAGATGGCCAAGGAAAACCTGTCGCTCAGCTTCGAGCTGGAGGCCGACCGGATGCGCGGCCTGACGCTTCCCGAGCAGGAGTTCGCCAAGGAGATCAAGGTGGTCATGGAGGAGCGCCGGTTGCGCACCGACGACAGGCCCGAGTCCCTGATGGCCGAGACCGCCATGGCCGTGGCCTTCGAGACCAGCCCCTATCGCCACCCCATCATCGGCTGGATGCACGACCTGGAGGCCATGACGGTCGCGGATCTGCGCGGCTGGTACGAGCGCTGGTACGCCCCCAACAACGCGACCTTGGTGGTGGTGGGCGATGTCGAGCCCGGGGTCGTGTTCGAGCTCGCCAAGCGCTACTTCGGGCCCCTGGCCTCGAGCACGCGTCCGGCGCTCAAGCCGGCGCGCGAGGTGGCGCAGAAGGGCCAGCGGCGCGTGACGGTGCGGGAGGTGGCGCGGCTGCCGCAGCTCCTCATGGCCTACAAGGTCCCAGTGCTCACGAGCGCGGTCGCGAACCCCTCCCCGGCAGCGCGCGCCGAGGTTTTCGCCCTGGAGGTCCTGGCGGAGCTCCTGAGCGGTGGCGACAGCGCGCGTCTCCCACGCCACCTGCTGCGCGAGCAGGAGGTCGCCGCCAGCGCGAACGCGGGGTACAACCTCGCCGATCGCCTGGAGAGCCTGTTTACCGTGGAGGCGATCCCGGCGGAGGGCCGTGATCTAAAGGCCCTGGAAACGGCGCTGCGGCGTGAGATCGAGCGCCTCCGGAGCGAAACGGTGCCGGCCGAGGAGATGGATCGGGTCAAGGCCCGGGTCATCGCCCGCAAGGTGTTCGAGCAGGACTCGATGATGTACCAGGCCATGGTGATCGGTCTCCTGGAGAGCGTCGGGCTCGACTGGCGGCTCAAGGACCGGTACCTCGAGGCGGTGAAGGCAGTCACGGCCGAAGAGGTCCGCCAGGTGGCGACCCGATATCTCGTCGATGATGGCCTGACCGTCGCGGTCCTCGAACCGCTGCCGGCGCCGGCCGCGGGGAAGGACTAGCATGGCACGGCGCGTCTGGCTCTTCTTGGCCCTGTGGCCGGTGGTGGGGTTCGGCCTGCCGCAGATCGAGACCTGGAACACCACGAACGGCGCGCGCGTCTACTTCGTGCGCGCCCCGGAGCTACCGATGGTGGACGTGCGCGTGGCCTTCGATGCCGGGAGCGCACGTGACCGGGGGCAATGGGGCCTCGCCGGGCTCACCAACGCCGTCCTGGCCGAAGGCGCGGGCGGCCTGACGGCACAGACGCTGAACGAGCGCTTCGAGGCCACGGGGGCGCAGTTCGGCCACAGCGTGGGACGCGAGACGGCCTCGGTCGAGCTGCGCAGCCTCACCGAGTCCCCTTATCTGGAGCGCGGGGTCGAGACCCTGGCGCTGGTCCTCCAGAAGCCGGATTTTCCCGTAGAGGCCCTGGAGCGCGAGCGCAAGCTCATGCTGACCGCCTTGAGGCAACGCGAGCAGGAGCCCGCGGCGATCGCCGAGGACCGCTTTATGGGCGTCCTCTATCAAGACCACCCCTATGGCTCGCCCCCGCACGGTAGCGCCAAGACCCTCGGCGCCCTCAAGCGCGACGACCTGCTCGGCCACTACCGGCACTATTACTGTGGCCGCAACGCGGTCATCGGGCTGGTCGGCGATCTCACGCGCCCGCAGGCGGCGTCGATCGCGGAAAAGCTCGTCGCCTCACTCCCCACCGGTAGCGCGGCCCCGCCCGTGCCGCCGGCGCCCCGGATCGAGAAACCGATCGAGATCCACGTCCCCTATCCCTCCAGCCAGACCCACATCTGGGTCGGGCGCGCCGGCCTCGCACGGCTCGATCCCGACTATTTTCCGCTCTATCTGGGCAATCATGTGCTGGGCGGTGGCGGGTTTATCTCGCGGCTGTACAAGGAGGTGCGCGAGAAACGCGGCCTGTCCTACAGCGCCTATAGTTATTTCCAGCCCATGCGCGTCGCCGGGCCTTTCATCGCCGGCCTGCAGACGAGCTTCGCGCAAGCGGATCAGGCGCTCGCCGTCATGCGGGAGACGCTCACGAAGTTCGTCGCCGAGGGTCCATCCGCCACCGAGCGGGAGGCCTCGGTCAAGAACATCACCGGTGGCTTTCCCTTGCGCATCGACAGCAACGACGAGGTCATCGAGTACCTGATCCTCATCGGTTTCTACGGCCTGCCGCTCGATTTCCTCGATACCTATGTGGACCGCATCCGCGCCGTCTCGCTCACGGACATCGGGGCCGCCTTTAAACGCCGCATGGACCCGGCCGGCCTCGTCACCGTCACCATCGGGCCGCAAGGCAAACCCCCGCCGGGCAACCCGGCCCCGCCGCTCGAACCGGCGCCCGCCGGCCGGCATCGTTAGGGCATTGACGCCACCGGGCTCGGTCAGGGTCATCGGCGGCAAGTGGCGGCGCGCGCTCATCCCGGTCCCGGACGCACCGGGGGTGAGGCCGAGCCCCGACCGGGTGCGCGAGACCTTGTTCAACTGGTTGACGCCGCGCATCGCCGGGTGTACCTGCCTGGACCTCTTCGCCGGCACCGGGGTCCTCGGTATCGAGGCGGCCTCGCGTGGCGCCGGGCGTGTGGTCTCCGTCGATCACGACCCGACTGTGGTGCGGGCGCTCCGGGCACTCGCCACCCGGCTCGGGGCGCGCGAGCTCTGCGTCGTGAGGGCCGACGCTTTGGCGTTTCTCGCCGGGGCCGCGATGCCCTGTGATCTCGTGTTCCTGGACCCGCCCTTTTCCGAGCGGCTGTGGCAACCTTGCTGCGAGGGATTGCAGAACGGGGGATGGTTGAAACCCGGCGCCTGGGTGTATCTGGAGGCGCCGCGCGGTCCGCCCCTGCCGCTGCCCGCGGGCTGGCAGGTGCACCGTGCCGGCCGCGCCGGGCAGGGACAATTCTGCCTAGCCCTGCCTGCCGCGATCTGCCAATGACCCAGGCCATCTACCCCGGGACCTTCGACCCCATCACCCATGGGCATACCGATCTGGTGCAGCGCGCCAGCCGATTGTTCGATCGGGTGGTGGTGGCCGTGGCCGGCAGCAGCTGGAAGCCGACCACCTTCACCCTGGACCAGCGGGTGGCGCTCGTCCGCGTGGCGCTCGACGGCATCGAGCGGGTCGAGGTGCGCTCCTTCGACGGCCTCCTGGTCGAGACGGCGCGTAGCCTGGGCACGACCGTCATCCTGCGAGGACTGCGGGCGGTCTCGGACTTCGAGTACGAGCTGCAGATGGCCAGCATGAACCGCCGGCTGGTTCCCGAGGTCGACACCCTGTTCCTCACCCCCGCCGAGCATTATGCCTATCTGTCTGCGAGCCTGGTGCGCGAGATCGCCTCCCTCGGCGGCGACGTCCGCCCCTTCGTACACCCGGCGGTCGCGAGCGCCCTCGCGCATAAGCTCCGTCAGCCCCCGGTTCCGGCGCCTCCTGCCCCTTGACCGCCGGCTGGCTTGAGGCCTCTGGCCCAGCCCGAGGTATCCGGGGCGTACGAATTCGCGCTACGCGACCGGGGGCTCCTCGCTTACTAGAACCGCAAGCGGATGTCCAGCACCGCTCGGTTATAATTGAAATCGTCCAGGTGATTGAGCTCGGTGTTGTAGGCCAGGCCGGCCGAAAACACATCCGAAAAGTCGTAAGTGGCCCCGACCCCGACAAAGACGAAATCGGCGTCGTTTCCTTCCTCGGGAATGATATGCTCGTAGTTCGCCCGAAAATTGGGCAGCCACCGATCGATCCGGTATCCCACTTCGCCGGTCACGTAAAGCGTGTTCTGGAAACTGTCGTCGTCAACGAAGGGTGGAAGGTCGTCGAAAACGCTATATGCGAAACGATGGCCGAATCTTCCGGTCACTACCCACTGATTGACGGCTAGCAGACCCGTCAGCGACAGGTCGGTAAAGGCTGAATCGGCGTCAACCGGGCTATCGTCGATCTGTGCCCGGGAATAACCGGCGATCCCCATCACGAAGAAGTTCTCATCGATGTGGTACGCAGCATACGGAGAAACGAGGGGTTATGCGTACCAATATCGAACTCGTCATCGAACACGAGCCCGTCAAATGATTCGCGCGTCGATAGATGCGTCTCGCCACGGGCGTAACCCGCAGAGGCGCCGACGTAAAAGCTGCCGAGGCGCTTGTCGGCACCACCCACGACTTGGTAGATGTCGGTATCGATGTCCGTGTCGATGTCGATGCCATCGTCGTTGAAATCGCTGTCGGAATGGATGTTGGTATAGCGTTTGTGTGCATTGACATGGGGATCCTCCACCGTTCGGCTGCAATCAAACCAAGACCGTCATTGTTACGCGGTGAGCCGATCATACGTGTCATCGCGCGCCCGGCTCGAGGCGGGCGCGCGCCAGCCCGCGGTCGAGCACCTCGCGCACGGCGCTTGCGGCCGCCGCGGGGGATGGGTGGCGGCCGAGGTGGAACAGGCACACGGCGGCCGAGAAGACCAGTCCTTCGCGCGCCGCGCCCGGTTCACCGCCGAGGGCCGCGATCCCCGCCTCTGCGGCGCCATCCGCCGCTCTGCCGGCACTCCCGTCCTGCGTCTCGGCCAGGCCGTGGCGCGCCGCCACGGCGCCCGCGGACGCGTCGATCTCAAGCTCCGAGGGGTCGATCTCCAAGGACTGGTCCTCACCGGCGCCCCGAAAGTAGACGAATCGCCCGGTCTTCTGGAGCGACGGGATGACCCCGCCCTCGACGCCCCGCACCACCAGTGCCGAGTCGAATCCCGCGTGGCGAGCGAGCAACGTGTAGACCTTCGGGTAGCCCTTGTGCACATAGCCGGTCACGAGGTGGGTCTCCGAACGACCCCGGATGGGACCGATGCAGGGCTCGGCGGTGGTGATCGCCGGGCGCTTGACGATCAGCTCGCGTAGCCCAATCAGGGCGTGGAGCTTGGGACAGTAGGCACGCTGGTCCAGATAGGCCCATCCGATGGCGGGGTCGGTGATCCGGGCCGCCGCCTGGGCCGGGGAGAGATCGACCGGCTGCCCCGCGGCAGCGAGCACCTGCCGGTGGGTCAGGCCGAACTTCGGACCGACGCGCTCCACCCCATGGCAGACGGCCGGCACACCGCAAGCCGCGAGCACCACCGGCAGGAAGGGTGAGGGCGGGAGGGTGCGGGTGAAACCATCGTAGGGATCGGCGATGTCGATGAGCACGTCGACGCCCGCCGTGACCGTCTCGCCGGCATCACGCAAGGCCTCCAAGATCCCGATGTTCTCCTCATCGGTCTCGCGCTTCATGCGCAGTGCGATCAAGAATATCCCGGCCTGTACCGAATCGACCTGGCCTTCGAGGATGGCGCGCATGGCCACGCGCGCCTCGTCGCGGGAGATGTCCTTGCTCATCTCCGGACCGGTGGCGATGCGCTGGATAACCGAACGCATGAAGGTTCTCGGGCCGTCGGGCCGGTCCCAGGGCGGGGTGTCTAGCATCGGCATCCGCCGCCGGACGGAGGGTCATCGAAACGGCGTTGTGCAGGCATAGGCGGGTACCACACTAGCCATGGATGGTACCGCCAAGGTAAAGGCCTCGGCTAGCCCCCGAGCGCCATGGCGGCGAGGCCGATCGGCCGGCGTCGTTATTGGTCGGTGTCGAGATCGAACCGGATCCAGCTGGGCTAGGGGCAGCGTCCGACCCCAGTTGTCGAGACGGCCGATCGTCACCCTCGCGGGCCCAGGCGAGCTATCATTGGCCCCCCATGTCCCGTTCGATCGACCGACGTCTCTGTATCGCGCCGATGATGGACCGCACGGACCGGCACTGCCGGTACCTCCTGCGGCTCATCTCCCGCCATGTGCTCCTCTATACCGAGATGGTTGCGACCGGCGCCTTGCTGCACGGCGATCCGGCGCGCGCCCTCGTCCATGACCCGGCCGAGCACCCCCTGGCCTTGCAGCTCGGGGGCAGCGCGCCCGAGGCCCTCGCGCTGTGCGCGCGTCTGGCCGCGGACTGGGGTTTCGATGAGGTGAACCTGAACGTGGGATGCCCGAGCGAACGAGTCCAAGAGCACCGCTTCGGCGCCTGTCTCATGGCCGAGCCCGAGCGCGTCGCGGCCTGCATCGCCGCCATGCGGGCCGGAACGAGCTTGCCCGTGACCGTCAAGACGCGGCTCGGGATCGACGATCGCGATTCCTACGACGAGCTCTGTCGATTTATCCGCGCCGTCTCGGCCGCCGGCTGCCGGACCGTGATCCTGCATGCCCGCAAAGCCTGGCTCCAGGGGCTCTCACCCAAGGAGAACCGTGAGGTCCCACCGCTGCGCTACGACTGGGTACACGCGCTCAAGCGTGATTTCCCGATGCTCGAGGTCATCATCAACGGCGGGCTCACCGGCCTCGAAGCGGTCGAAGCACAGCTCGCGCACGTGGATGGGGTCATGATCGGGCGTGAGGCCTACCGCAACCCCTATCTCCTCGCCGAGGCCGATCGCCGGTTTTTTGGCGCGTTGCTCCCCGCGCCGACGCGTGCCGAGGTGTTCGCCCGCTACGAAGACTATATGCGTCGCGAACAGGCGGCGGGCACCCCGGTCCATCACATGGCCCGGCACCTCGCGGGACTGTTCCTGGGCCAGCCGGGCGCCCGCCAATGGCGCCGGGGACTCGCGGCCCGTGCGGGGCTCCGGTGCCGCTCTGTGGCGCCTGATGACGTCCGCTCCCTCAGGGCGAAGCCGCATCTGGAAAGGGCGGCCAGCCCATCGCCCGTCCGGCCAGGAGGTGGAGGTGGAGGTGGAACACCGACTGGCCGGCGTCCGCATTGCAGTTGATCACCGCCCGATAGCCGTTCTTATCGAATCCTCGATCCTTGGCGATCGCGCGCGCCACGAGGAATAGCTTTCCTACCACTTCGGCGTCGCCGGGCCCGAGGTCGTTCACGGTGGCGATATGCCGCTTGGGCACGATGAGGACATGCACCGGCGCCCGTGGTTGGATATCGTTGAAGGCCAGCACATCGCTGTCCTCATAGACGATGCCGGGGGTGATCCGGCCGTCGACCATCTTGCAGAACAGACAATCCGTCATCATCCGATTATATTATCTTTGTCCACGATCAAGATTTATCTGGCCACGATGAAGGCGGCGCTGTTACCGCGCAGCACGTGCAGCAGCACGGCGGACTGGAGGCGGTTGACCTGGACCAGGAACTCTTTCGGATCCGAGACCGGAACCTGATTGACCGATAGCACGATGTCCCCCTCGCGCAGCCCGTTCCGCCAGGCACGGCTGCCCCGTTTGACCTCGTAGACCATGACCCCCTCGACCTCGCCATGGGCCGGCGAGCGCTCCGGGATGTCCCCGAAACGTGCACCTTCGAGGCGCGGATTCTGAAGCGCCGAGCCGCTCGTCACCTGGTCGATCTTGGCCGCCACGGTGGCGCTGATCTCTACGCGGTCGTTCTTGCCGAGCAGGCCCTTGCGCAGCACCTCCAGGGTGGCCTTGTCCCCGATGCGCAGGAGCCCCACCCGATTGCGCAGGTCGCTCGCGTTGCGCACCGGCCTGCCGTTGAGCGCCACCATCACATCACCGGCCTTGAGCCCCGCCTTGGCCGCCGGCGACCCCTCGATCACGCTCACGACCACAGCGCCCTCCTGTTCGTTCAGGTCGAAGGCCTCGGCCAGATCGGGGTCCAGGTCCTGGAGTTGGACGCCGAGTTGCCCGCGCTTGACCTCGCCGTGCTGCGCCAGCTGCTCCATGACCTGGCGGGCCGAATTGATGGGGATGGCGAACCCGATCCCGATGCTGCCACCGCTTTGAGAGAAGATCGCCGTGTTGATCCCGACCAGGCGGCCTTGCAAGTCGACCAGGGCCCCGCCGGAGTTTCCGGGGTTGATGGAGGCGTCGGTCTGGATGAACTCCTCGTAGCCCTCGATGCCCAGGCCGCTGCGCCCCAGCGCGCTGACGATCCCCGAGGTCACGGTCTGGTCGAGTCCGAAGGGGTTCCCGATCGCGACCACGAAGTCCCCGACCTTGAGCCCGTCCGAGTCACCGAACCCGAGCGCGGTCAGCCCCTCGGCGGGGACCTGGATCACGGCCACGTCCGTCTCGGCATCGACGCCCACGCGCTTGGCGTCGAGCTTGCGGCCGTTGCGCAGCTTGACCGCGATGTGCTCGGCATTGGCGACGACATGGGCGTTGGTGATGATGAGCCCCCGACCGGCATCCACGATGACGCCGGATCCCAGGCTCTGCGTCTTGCGCTCGCGCGGCTCGTCGGGCACATCGAAGAAGTGGCGGAAGAGCGGGTCGTCCAGAAGTGGGTTGCGGCCCACCCGGACCTTGCCTTCGGTCGCGATGTTGACCACGGCGGGCATGACCTTTTCGAGCATGGGCGCGAGACTCGGCGTCTCGCCCCCGAACCAGGGCGCGGCCGCATGGGCGCCACCGGTCAACAATAGCAGCGCGACGGCGATGACCGGCGCCCGCGGCACGGCCCTGGACGTCACCCCCTTTGAGTGATGCATGCAGCTCGCTCCCCGGCGGGGCAAAAGTGCCCTTGTTCTCCACGGTAATTCTTGCACGCCGCACCCCCGCTTGTCACACCGACGGCATTGGCCGGATGGCGCAGGAGCCTGCTGATATTAGCAATCGTAGGATGGGTTAGACGCGCAGCACCGATGGCCTATCCAATCTGCCGCAGCCTCGACGCGCGTCGTAACCCACCGAAGGTGCCGGAGGTTACCCGAGCGTGGCGTGCGGGACAGGCAGACGGTACAGCAAGATTCCCGCTGTACGCACCACACACCCTACGAATACTACGACTTCTAGAGGAGGGAGACCGGAGACTTCCGGTGGCCGCGTCACTCAAGGACAGCCGCTTGAGCTTGGCGAACCGCGCGAAATCGCGGGCGGCGGTGAGCAGTGCGGTAACGCGATATTCGACGCAGACCGCGGCGATCTGAGTGTCGGCCAGGTTGCCGCGCGCGTCGGCCTCCCGCAGATGTTGGGAAAAGAGCTCGGGATAACGCGGGCCTGGATTGAGCACCCGCAGGCTTGGGCTTGCCAGCAATCCGAACAGCGCTTCAAGCGCGGATTCAAGGCGTGTCGGCGGGTCGAAGATGCGCGGATGAGTCACGACCCGCACGAATTCGCCCGGGCAAAAAACAGGCAAGCCCCATAGCGATGGGTCTTCGGCGAGCCGGGTCAGCCAAGCGAGCGCGCTTACGTGTTCTGGCACTTCCTCCCGGTGAAGCATAGATCAAGATATTCGTGTCCACCGCGATCACGGACGTTCTTCCATCCGGTCGATAAGTGAGTCGCGGTCGCTGAGGTCCACCCCGGGACGAAGCCGACCGCGCACCGTTTTCCATTGGAGCGTAAAGGAGGGCTGCCCGTGCGCGTCAGCGGCAAGCGCGTCGTGCAACGCGGCTTCGATGACTTGAGTGTTGGTACGGTCCGTGTCCGCCGCGCGGCGCCGCACCAGCCGCATGAGCTCGTCATCCAGATTTAAGGTAGTACGCATGCAGATGAGCATACTCACTCGGCACACATCTATCAACGAATGGCACGACAGGTGGCCTCTCACGCTTGGCGCGCCAAGGCCAAGCGGTCCTCGTTCAGGCCTTCCCAGAACGCCGCGACGCCGTCCAACATCTCGTTGCCGATACGGATGAATGCGTCCTCGTCGAGCGCGCGCTCGAAATACAGCTCCTCCAGCTCTTCCTGGGTGTGCTTCGCATGCTGGGCCTCCAGGCGCGCGTGCCAGGTGAAGAAGGCGAGCGGGAGGTCCTCACCGCTGCGCGCGTTATAGAGCTTGAATCCAGCGATGAGCTCGTCCCAAAAACCGGCTGCGGCCCAGTTCTCGACGGCGTAGCTCGCGGCCTGGGAGACGAGATACTCCGGGCTGCCGTAGAGCCTGACCAGCTCGTCGCAGAAGAAAAGGGTCGGCGGGGTGCCGTGGTGGCGTTTGCCCACGTCGTTGAAACCGAGCGAGAGGCGTTCCGCGATCTGCAGGAGCCACTCGAAGTGCGCGGCCCGGAAGCGGAACACGCCGCCCTCGACCGTGCCCTCGGAGGACACCAACTCGGGCTCGGTGTCGCCCCCGTTGCCCGAGGACGCCGCGCGCCTGCCGCCGGCGTTGAAGACCACCCCGATCTCGTTGGCGAGGATCTCTTTCGAGGCGCGCATGCCCTGGAGCGAATCGGCGTTGATGGTCTTGAAGAGCTGGGCGATCAGGAACAGGTTGGAGAACACCGAGAACTGTACGATGAAGGCCCGCACGTGCTCGCGGGTCTGCTCGCCGCGGCTGAACCAGTCGGTGTACGGGTTCCCGGTGATGATGCGGTGATGCAGCAACTCGCTGTCGATGCGCCTCTGGAAGGCGAGGAAGGATCGGGCCCTCGCGACGCTCTGGCCACCCTCCATGACGGCGCGCAACGAGTGGGATGTCAGGCGCTCCAGGTGATGCTTCTCCGCGAAATGCGTCAGGGGATCTAGGGCCATGGCATGTCCTCCTGATGATTGCCGACTTTTAAGACTCGCGCGCGCGTGGGGAATTCCGGCCCTTTTGTTCTTTGCATAGGCTTATTCTGCGTCCGCCTGCGCTTCCGGGGCCGCCTGCCGGAACGCCGGTATAGTCAGACAATGTGCCTCGATCGCCTGGATGCGCGGGAAATCACCGAGATCGCAACCGAAACGGCGGGCGTTATGGACCTGGGGGATGAGGCAGACATCGGCCATCGTCGGGCCCTGGCCGAGACAGTAGGCCCCCGCTCCCGCATCGGCACCAGGCATGGTCTCCCTCTCCCCGAGCATCGTCTCAAGCGCACGGAACCCTTCCTGGATCCAGTGCCGGTACCAGCGCCCGCGCGCCTCCGGGCCCTGCCCGAGCTCCTGCTCCAGGAACCGCAACACGCGTAGGTTGTTCAGGGGATGGATGTCGCAGGCGACGCGCCCAGCGATCGCCCGCGCCCGGGCGCGAAGCTCAGGCGCCGGGGGCAAGAGCGGAGGGGTGGGAAACACCTCGTCCAGGTACTCGAGGATGGCGAGCGATTGGATCAGCACCCGGTTGCCATCCATGAGCACGGGGACGAGACCCTGGGAATTGAGTGACCGATAGGCCGCCTCATACTGTTCGCCCCGCGCCAGGTGGACGAAGCGCGGCTCATAGGCGATCCCCTTGAGGTTCAAGGCGATGCGGACCCGGTAGGCGGCCGAGCTGCGAAAATAGGTGTAGAGGACTATGAGCGGCGCACCTCGACGCGCTGCTCGATGGTGCCGAAGATCGTCCGCCCCTCGGGATCCGGCATCTCGATCCGGATCGATTCCCCGTGCTCGAGGTAGGGCGTCAAGGTCTCGGCGCCCGACTGGGTCTCGACGGCCCGCCGCTCCACGATGCAGCCGAAGCCGATCCCCGGGTCCTGGTTGCTCACGGTCCCCGAGCCGATCACGGTGCCGGCCGGGAGCGGCCGGGTCTTGGCGGCATGGGCGATGAGCACGGGAAAGTCGAATTGCATGTCGCGACCCGCATCCGGCCGGCCGAAGGGCTCGCCGTTGCGGTGCGCGAGGAGCGGCAGGTGCAGCCTGCGCCCGTCCCAGGCGGCGCCCAGCTCGTCTGGGGTCACGGCCACCGGCGAGAAGGCCGGCCCCGGTTTGCCGTGCAGGAAGCCGAAGCCCTTGGCCAGCTCCTGCGGGATGAGCAAGCGCAGCGACACGTCGTTGACGAGCACCACGAGCGCGATGTGATCTCCGGCATCAGCGGCCGTCACCCCTTGGGGGACATCGTCCGTGATGACGGCGACCTCGGCTTCGAAGTCCGGCCCCCACCCCGGGTCCGCGATCTGGATCGGGTCGCGCGGCCCGAGGAAACGCGCCGACCCGCCCTGGTACATCAGGGGATCGACGAGAAACTCGCGCGGCATGTCGGCCCCGCGGGCACGCCGCACGCGCTCGACATGCGACAGATAGGCGCTGCCGTCCAGCCATTGGTAGGCACGCGGCAGCGGTGCCGCGAGGGCGGCCGGCTTCAAGGGGAAGGCGTCCAGCTCATCCTCCATGAGATCCGCGTACAGGACCTCGAGCCGCGGCGCGATCCGCGCCCAACCATCGAGTGCCGCCTGCAGCGTGCGCGCCCCCGGCGAGGCCGGCACGGCCACGGTGAGATCGCGGTCCACGACCACCAGCGTCCCGTCGCGGCCACCCGATTTCAGGGTCGCGAGCTTCACCGCGCCTTCCAGGAATCGACATAGCCCGGCCACTCGATCCCGTCGGGCAGCTCGGCCACCTCCAAGGTATCGCGGGCGTCGATCATCACCGCCACCTCGTCGGTCTCGCCGCCGCTCTTCTGGCTGCTCGTCGCGAGCGCCTTGGGGTGCGGCCCATGGGTGATGCCCGAGGGGTGCAAGGTCATCATACCCGGATGGATGTTGTCGCGCGAGAAGAACCTGCCCCGATGATAGAAGATCACCTCGTCGTAATCATCGTTGTTGTGGAAAAAGGGCACCCGCAGGGCGCCGGGATCGGTCTCGAACGGACGGGGGACGAAGGTGCATACCACGAAGCGCCCGGTCGCGAAGGTCGTGTGCGCGGACGGCGGCACGTGGTAACGGTGGCTCATGAGGGGCCGGATGGCGCGCCAGTTCACACGCACCGGGCTGAGCGTCCCGTGCCAGCCGACCGCATCCAGCGGGTTGAACGGATAGGTGACGGTGCTCAGCAACCCGCGGCGTTTGACCAGGACCCGCCACGGGCCATCCTGCGCCTGGGCGCGGAACACGTCGTCGATGCGGGGGATGTCGAGCATGGCGGGGTCGAACACCGCCTGGCTGCCGACGATGCCCTTGTCCGGGAGCCGGTAGCCGTCGTTGGTGGCCTCGATGAGGAGGGCGGTCAGGGGCGTCTGGTGTTCCAGTTCCAGCCGCCACAAGGTCCCGCGCGGAAGCATGAGGTAATCGCCCTCGCCGAGCCTGAGATGGCCGTAGTCGCAGAAGAGGGACGCGGACCCCTCGTGGATGAACAAGAGCTCATCGCCGTCGGCGTTGCGGACCAGGTGGTCCATGGGCTCATCGCTCCGCCAGATGCGGACTTGCAGATAGGCATTGCCGAGGAGCGGGCGCGCCTCCCAGGGCGAGCCACGGGGCGTAAGGTCTTTCACGGCATCGAAGGCGCGGGGCCGTAGCGGTCCCTCGACTTTGGTCCACCCGGTCGGCGGGTGGCGGTGGTACATCTGGGTCGCCGGACCGTAGAAGCCCTCTTTGCCGATCTCGCGCTCGAAGGTGCCTTCGGGAAGATCGGCGTGCGCCTGGCGCGAGGCCTCCCCTTCGACGATGGGTAGCGAGATCCAATGCCTCATGCTAGATCACCCCGCGCCGCAGCTGGTCGCGCTCGATGGCCTCGAACAGGGCTTGGAAGTTCCCCTCCCCGAAGCCTTCGTTCCCGTGGCGCTCGATGATCTCGAAGAAGATGGGCCCGATCACGGTCTCGGTGAAGATCTGGAGGAGGAGCGCACGAGCCCCCGAGCCGTCGATCAGGATGCGGTTCTCGCGCAGCCGCTCCAGGTCCTGGCCATGGCCCGGGACGCGGCGCGCCACCGCATCGTAATAGCTGTCCGGCACATCCATGAACCGCACCCCGTTGCGCCTGAGTTGCTCCACCGTCGTGTGGATGTCCTCGGTGGCGAGCGCGATGTGCTGGATCCCCTCGCCGTGATAGGCACTCAGGTATTCCTGCACCTGCGACTTGGGGTCGGCGGGCTCGTTGATGGGGATGCGGATTCGGCCGCAGGGGCTTACCAGGGCCCGTGACCTCAGCCCCGTCACCCGGCCATGGATGTCAAAGTAACGGATCTCGTGGAAATTGAACAACCGCTCGTAGAAGCCGGTCCATTCGTCCATGCGCCCGCGGTGGACATTGTGGGTCAGGTGGTCCACGGAAGTCAGGCCCACGCCCGCCGGATGCAGCTCGGCGCTCGCCAGGGGCTCGAAATCGACATCGTAGATCGAGCGCTCGCCATAGCGATCAATAAGATAAATGAGGCTGCGCCCGATCCCTCGGATGGCCGGCAGGTGCAGCTCCATGGGTCCAGCCGTCCCGTGAAACGCGCGGGCGCCGAGTCCGGTGGCCCGTTCCAGCGCCCGGCGCGCGTCGCGCACGCGCACGGCGAAGGCGCACACCGAAGGCCCGTGGACCTTGGCGAAGGCTTGGGCGAAGCTGTCCGGCTCCTGGTTCAGGATGAAGTTGATGTCACCCTGCCGGTACAGGACCACCTGCTTCGAGCGGTGGCGCGCGACGGCGCGAAAGCCCATGCGCTCGAAGAGCTGCGCCAAGGCCTCCACATCGCCGGCCGTGTATTCGACGAACTCGAAGCCGTCCGTCCCCATCGGGTTCTCGATCGTATCCATCGTCTGTCCCTCGCCATCACCGCCGGACTATCCCGGTGGCTAGTAGACCGCCTACCTCCGGCTAAGATTCCGCCCGCCGTGACGTGCCGATCTCGGTGCGCGTGTCGCACGGCTCCGGGAAGAAGGTCAGGTCCAGCGCCTTGCGGAGAAACGCGACGCCCGAGGCGTCGCCCGTGCCGCGTTTCGTAGCCGAAAAAGGATAGGAGATTCAGCGTGGACGTGCAATCGAGCCTGCCGGGTCGGACGGGCTGGGCGGTGACGTGGCGGTCCAGGGGTCCGGCGCCGGGGGGAAGCGTGCAGGTGGTGATTGCCTTGGTCGTGACCCCGGAAGGTTTTCCGCTCGCCTATGAGGTCATGCCCGGGAATACCTTGGACAAGACCACCTTGGGTGACTTTCTGAAGAGCATCGAGCAGCAATACGGAAAGG
>JALZID010000318.1 GCA_030860485.1 Pseudomonadota bacterium
ATTCAGCTCCTGTTCCATGAAGGAGTGGCCGTTCAGCCAATAGGTCGTCTGGAAGGGGAAGAAGGAGGCCACCCGCATCACGATGGGACCCAAGACTCCATCCCGAATATAGAAGTAGTAGTGCGTGAAGCGGCTGCGCTGCGGTGCGAGAATGCGGTGATTCGGGTCCTTCGTCCGATACTTCGGGACCATGCACCGGAAGGTCCGCCCTTGCTCCATACTCTTGAAGATGAAGTACACACCAAAGCGGTCCCGCCGCTCCATCGAGCGCAGCCAGCGCCGGACATACTCTTCCTTGCGCACCCCCTTCTCAGCCCACTCGATCGGTACCACGTGATTGCGGGCGAAGGCTTCCACCCAGCCCTGATAGTCACCGGTGCGCCCCGAGAGCACCTCCTTAGTGACCGCCGCCACCCCGACCAGCTCGCGGAAGAAGTACACGACCTGCTCGGGCCGCGACAGCCCGGACAGGTACCCATGGATGACAATGCGGTCGAAACAGTGGTATACAAACACCAGCAGGCTGCCAAACAGCTTCGCGAACCATTCCACCGGTCGTCCCTCCCTTGGTCTCGTCTCGATAACAAGATCATCGGTCAAACGCCCGGTGGATCTCAAATTTCAATATGTTTGGCTAGGTCTTTAGCATGGAGGTATTCTCGCCATGAAGAAGCGTAGCTATCGTGCTCAGAAAGTGTCAATGAGGTTCGGTGGGAAGAGGTGGCCAATCGGTCAAGGACAAGGCGGTGTGTGGGCGGTGGATGTCGCCAAGGTTGAGCAGTATGGGGTACTATGGACAGCAAGCGGGAGGTGGTGGTCACGGTGAGGTGGGCGCACCCGGCCGAGACAACAGCGCTTCCTTGAGCGGCTGAGGGGCTTAGCCTGTGGGTCGCTCACCGCGGTGATGGAGTCCACCGGGGTCTATGACGACACGCTGCGTAGGCAACTGGGTGAGGCGGGGATGGAGGTGCATCAGATGAGTGCCAAGCGCGTGCACGATGCCTGTGAGGTTAGCAGCAGGACCGGCTGGAGGCAGCGCTGCAACGGCACTGGCCGGAGCTGACCCACTACCTGGAGCTCGATAGTGTCGGAGGATCTGCTATTGAGCTTCGGTTGTCCGGCGGAGCTCAGCCTGCGGGCCGAAGAGGGCCGCGAGCGGATGCGGCGGGTTTCCCGCGGAAAGCTCGCGGCGGAAAAGATCGAGGCGGTGCTCGGGAGCGCCCGCCAGACGATCGGTGTGCCGTGCGTGGCGGCTGAACCTCAAGGAGAGGAGCAGCCGTCAGCATCAGGGGCAGATCAAGATCACAAGCGGGGCTCCGGGCCTGCGCGGCGAGATCTCTATCTCGCGATCCGGCGTTTGATTCAACGCGATGAGATTGTCAAGATGTGGTTTGAGAACAAGGTAAAGCCCAATGGCGGGCGTAACAAGCAGAAGATCGTTGTGGCGTTGATACGCAAACTCTCCCGCGCCGGACGTCATGAACTGCCTTGTCCACCTCACGTCCGGCGTCGGCAACATCGTGCTCGCCAGGCCCCTTGCTTGTCGCACTCGCAGAGCCCGGGTTCACGACCGATGTCTATCTCGACGCGGACTATCCGCAAACGGGCGACCTTCTGCAGGCGTGGAGCATCGTTCGGCACGTGCACTCGACGCTCAATGGTCCTGTGAGAGCGCAGGACAAGTACGACATCGTTGTCGCAGCTATTCCGCCGTTCTACTGGCGCAAACTCCAGCATGTGCATCGCGCTGGCGCTGGATTAGTGCAAAGACCTCCCGACGCGCTGTTTGCGCAACATCGGTTATCCCGCAAATCGACAGCCGGCGTGCCGGCTCTCCATAGGACCGCAGTCGGACGAGGCACGCGTCGGGCTCGGCACGATCGTCATCGCTCCTGGCTGCAAGACCGGCATGTTGGCGGCAAAGCGGTGGCCTACTTCCCGCAGCTCGCCCAACGGGTTCCAGGACGTCGCCATCGTCGGGACCCCGGACGACCTGAGTCAACACGGCGGCTGCCCAATGCCATTTCCGGCACACGCGCGATCGTTCGTTGGTCAGCTGACGCTGCGACAGACGGCGGAGCTGATGGCGGCGGCTGGTGCCGTCGTGGCAAACGATGCCGGCCTCGCGCGCGTAGCACGTGGCCGGCGCCGTTGGCACTCGCACGGTCATCATGCTATTCGGCCCGACCGGAGACCGATGCCTCGGTCGGTTTCCGGACAATGTCATGGTGATGCGTGTGGGCCTGCCGTGCGAGCCCTGCTGGACGTCTTCGCCGCTAGCGTCATGCGCCGGCAGGATCTCGTGCCTTGCCGGGCTGTGGGTCGATCGAGTGGAGGAGGAGATTCGCGGCTCGCTGAACGCCTACGCCGAGATGGTCGAAGCGACACAGGCTCGCGGCCTCTTGAGCGTCCCGGCTAGTGAGCGCAGCCGGTCCCCGGAGGTCGCATGAAGAGTTGCCGCATTCGTTCAGGGTGGGTCGCCGCAGCAGGGATGGTCATCGTCATCCTGATCCCAATCAACGCGAATCCCGCTGCCGGAGACGCGCTGACGCATCGCTACGACAACGCTCGGCTGGGCGCGATTCTCACCGAGACCATCCTCAACACGGCCAGCGTGAGCTCCGGGCGTTTCGGGAAGCTGTGGACGCTCTACGCGGACGGTCAGGTCGTCGCGCAACCTCTGTACGTCTCCGGCTTGCGCGTCGACACTACTGGCAATCAAAACACCCCGCTCGTGCGGGGCACCTTCAACGCCGTGGTCATCGCGACGATGCACAACACGGTGTACGTGTACGACGCCGACAAGGAGGCGCGTGGCTCTGAAGGGCGCACCGTTCCGCTGTGGGCGACGTGGCTGGGATCGCCACGGCAGGGCGGGAAAGATATCGACATGTGGAGCACCAACGATCCCGAGTGGGGCATCTTGAGCACTCCGGTCGTGAACGCCGAGAAGACAACGGTGTACGTTGTCGCCTGGCACGACGATGGGCCTCAGGACCTGCAATACGAGCTGCATGCGCTGAACCTGCAGAACGGCACCCATCGACATCCTCCGGTTGTCATCGGCGTTCCTTCGACCGATCCCACGAATCCGTGCCGGGATCAAAGTCTGTTCAATCCCTGTAAGCACAAACAGCGCGCGGGCTTGTTGCTGACGGATGGTGTGCTCTATGTCGCCTTCGGAGGCGACGGTAATCGTGGCGCCTTGCGCGCGTTCGATGCGCAGACACTCGCGCAGCGGGCCTCCTGGACGCCCACGCCAACTGGCGGCGACGGCGGTATCTGGCAGTCGGGGCAGGGCCCTGCCGCCGACGCCGACGGGCACGTGTACCTCATTACCGGCAACGGCACGTTCGACGCCAACCAGAGCGGCGGACAGAACTACGGCAACAGCTTCGTGAAGCTCAAGCTAGAAGGTGCGAACCTCGTCGTGAAGGACTACTTCACGCCGTGCAACTTCGCTTTTCTCAATCAGCTCGATCTCGATCTTGGGTCGGGGGGGCCGGTGCTGCTGCCGGATGCTCCAAGGCGAATCGTCAGCGGCGGAAAGCAGGGAGTGCTCTACCTGGTCGATCCGACGAACATGGGCAAGCACTCGGCGCCGCCGACGGGCCCAGACTGCAACAACCCCAATATCGTCCAGCAGGTCAGTGCCTTCGGAGCCGTCGTCCAGGGCAACCAGACCCACCACGGCAACATTCACGGCTCGCCGGTGTTTTGGAAGGGTCCCGACGTTGCCCGCATCTACGCTTGGGGAGAGAACAACCCTCTGAAGGCATACAAGTACAGCCAGGGGCAGCTGATCGAAGTGGATGCGCCGCGAGAGAGCGGGTACCGGCCGCCCCTTGGCATGCCGGGCGGCATGCCGGCGCTCTCGGCCAACGGCAGTACCGCGGGCACAGGCATCCTGTGGGCAATCGTGCCGCTCGACGGCGATGCCAACCGACAGCGCGGCGTGACCGGGATCGTGCTGGCGCTCGACGCCGAGGACGTCAGCCGCACGCTCTGGACGAGCGAACAGTTCTCGGATCGCGATCGGCTCGGACTCTTTGCGAAGTTCAATCCTCCTGTGGTCGCCAATGGAAAGGTGTTCGTTCCGACCTACGGTGACGAAGAGCCGCGACGCGAGCACGGCGGCTCGGCGCGCCCGTCGTCTTTTCCCAGGAACTACTACGTGGCCGTCTACGGCCTTATCGATCCGGTCCCCGCGCCGGTGATGGTCAATCAGGATCGCGACGATGTGACCGTCGTCCGCGCGCACACGGCGCCGCTGGCGCTCGGTCCGAATCAGTGCGCCGCGATCGATGGCGTGTCTGTGGATTGCACCGAGGCGCTGACTCAGGTCACTGGAGCGCCGAGCCTGCACCGCGTGGTCTTCGGTGCGAGCCAGACGTTTGCGGGGTGCCTGCTGCTGCGCGTGACGACCGCGAGCAAAGACACGGGACTCGCCAATAGCACAGGAATTGGTTTCTGGAGCGCCCAGGCAGCCGCCGGGAATCAGGCCGCGGAAGACTCCGGCCGCTTCGTGCCGAAGGCGCGCCTGAAGGCCGTGGGCACGGCCACGCTGGTGAACGGCGCGACCGCGACCCTGCACGAGTTTGTGGGAGTGGCCAACTGCCCGGCGGGGGGCGGCGTCGTGATGAGTCGTTTGTTCAAGCCGTACATGCAGTTCGAGGGAGCCGCCGATGGCAGAATTTTCCGCAACTGGGATCTCGCCCAAAACTACCGGATCAGCCCAGGAATCATGTCCTTTGATCGGAGCAGAGACGTGCTGCGCCCCTGAGCCATATGCAGCGTGCGTCCCGGCGGCCGACACCGAGCTTTCGGGACGCGCGAATGTCGGCTCGTGGCGGTACTTCGTCCTGGCGCTCGCGATCGCTGCCGTGCTGGTGCCTGCGCCGGCAACAACCGCGCCCGGTGTAGACGAGTCGCCGGCGCCGATCCTTCAGTGGTTCGAGTCGTCGTATCAGACGATCGAATCACGGATCGCCGACGTGTTCCTGGCTGGGTATGGCTTCGTCTGGCTGCCGCCGCCATACCGTGCCGATCAGGGCGGCCTCAGCGTTGGGTACGACGTCTACGACCGATTCGACCTCGGCCCTCTTCGGTGCCGTACAGCGTGGGGCACCGGCAACGTGCAGTGCACGACCGTGATCGTGCCGTAGTGCTCGAGTCATCCTTGTGGATCAAATGTAGGGCGGACCTCAGGTCCGCCGAAAGCCACGATTCAATTGCGCAGGACGCGCTCCCAGAACTCTTCGCAGATGCGCTGCCAGCAGAAGCGGGAAAGCACCTCGTCGCGCTCCGCGGGGCTCACCGGGCGCGGCGCGGTGCGCAGCACTTCAGCGATTGCGTTGGTCAGCGTGATGGTGTCGGTTTCCGGCACGAGCACGGCGTGCTGATGGAACCAATGCCGGTAGGCGGGTCGATCGAAGCAAATGGGTCGGCTCGTCGCTGACACCGTTCACGACGAAGCAGCCATCGCCCATGAAGTCGCAATGCGACCACACGTGAAACATCGGCTGATTCACCCACGCCGCGGCACTCGCGGCATTCGCGGATCCGCTTCTCCGCTCGCTTTGTGGCCGGTCGTGAGCACGCACGCAGGGGGCGGAAGGTGTCGCCGATCGTAGGTGTCGTCGACGCCAAGCGGTGCCCGGTAGAACGGAAAATCCGAGGAGCCGACAAGCGGGGGCAGGTCATAGTAGCTCATCACGAGCCGCGCTCGACGGAACAGCGGAAGCCAGAACGCGTCGGGATCCGGACGCAGGCTGCTCCGTCGTGAGAAAGCAGTACTGGATCAGCTCGTGCGCCACGTACTCGAGCGAACCCATTCCGATGACGTGCAGAATCTGCGATCGGCGTCGCGCGGTGTCTGCGCGAATGTCACTTCGGCCGGGGCATGCTTCCGCATCTCGGCGTTCACACGGTGTATGGCAATGCTCAGCGTCGGCGGCTGAACTTCCATGTAGACGCGCATCAACGTGTGCCTTTCCCCGACACAACAGGCGCAACCCCATTGTGCGGTCGATCGCTAGGATCTTGACATGCTTTGGGGCCGGCCATACGGTTGCTGTCCTTACTTTGGAGCTCGCCCGTGTCACGCACGCAATCCAGATGTCACACGCAATCCGATCCTAGGGCGGACCTTCAGGTCTGTCTTAGGCCCCCTTCATCCGCGCGAAGGCTCTTGATAGCGACCGCGCCGATCGTCGCCGGCGTCATCCTGGCAGGCGCGTTTATTCACGTGCCTGCGGGGGCGCCACCTGACGATCCCGAGCTCCGCGTCAATCGCGTGGACGCCAACTATAGCACCTCGAAGATCTTCGTGGACGAGTGGCCGGCGCTGCGGTGCCGCTGAGGATTGTCTTCAGGCCGAACGCGCCGAATGTGAATGCGGCCACCGTGCAGGCGTTCACGAATCTCAACAAGCGCGACCGCGCCGAGATGGACGCCAACGGTGATGGATCGAGGACGGCATGGTGCCGCCGAGCGGAGATCTCGTCGGAACCGGCGACGAGCACTACTACCAGGCACACTCCATGACGCCCACTGGCAACGCTGGTGAGTTCGCGGTGACTCTCCAGGCACAAAAAACCGGCGCGTACCGATTGACAGCGCGATATCAGACGATGGGGGCGCCCGGCCAGTGGATGTATTTCACGCGCGACGGCCGTCGCGACCACGCCATTACCGTGTCGCCGAAGGCCGCGCGCGACATGGTGCTCTACGAGCTGAACACCATCGTGATCGAGTCGACACTCGAAGGGACCGCCCCGTCGCTCAGCTCGCGCAGCACGTTCGACGATTTGCTCGGCGCGCCAGAGACCTTCACCGACGGCAACGGGAACGGTAGCTGGGACAATGGCGAGCCGTTCCGGGATACGAACGGGAACGACGTGTTCGACCCGCCGGGCGCACGGCCGAGCAGCTTCCCCGACACCGACGGTTTCGATCGGGTCAATCTCACCTATCTGAAAAATCTCGGGGTCAACTGGCTGTGGTTCCAGCCGATCCATCCGCAAGGCATTCTCGGACGCCAGATCGACCCGGACACCGGGCAACCGTACGAAGTCGGGAGTCCGTATGCGGTGCGGAACTTCTTTCAGATCTCGCCTCTCATGGGCTCGGACAACACAGAGGCTGATGCCAGGCTCGAGTTCCAGAACTTCGTCCGCGAATCTGACGCGGCGGGTTTGAACGTCATGCTCGACGCCCCGTTCAACCACACGGCGCATGACGTGGAGGTCTCGGACCAGGGTGTGGCTCTTTTCGGGGGAGCCGCCACCAGCCCAATGCGCGCGATCGAGCTGCGTTTCTTTTCGCGGGCGGGCAACTACTGTGACCGTGCCGATCTCGCCAACTCCGCCGTGGCGGTGGCCCCCGATCGAGACGATTTCGGCAAGTTCGAGGACACGCTTGACGTCTTTTTCGGGCGCTACTCGGCGCTGGTCTGCCGGAACCCGCAAGACAACGACCGGTTCCGCGACGAAAGCGATGGGTTCGATGAATCGGCCCTGCTCGGCGCCGACGGCGCAGTGACGCGAAACGTCTGGAAGTACTTCTCCAATTACCTGCTGTACTGGCTGACCCACACCGGATGCCCGGCTGGCACAAGCCGCGCCGACCAGGCGAGCAAGGGTATCGACGGGCTTCGGGCAGATTTCGCCCAGGGGCTGCCGCCGCGCGCCTGGGAATATATCGTCAATACGACACGGACAAGGAAATGGGCATTCGTGTTCATGGCGGAATCGCTTGACGGCGGGGCCGTCACGGGCCGATCCAACCGTCACTTCGACGTGCTGAACGAACAGATTGTGTTTCGGCTCGCCGCGGCCACGAACGCCGACAGCTATCGCAACATTTTCGAAGACCGGCGGAAGGCGTACGGGGAAGGCCTCGTGTTGCTCAACAGCACCTCACACGATGAAGCCAACTACACGGATCCGTTCGAGGCGTTGGTGCGGTTCTGCGTGAACGGCAGCATAGACGGCGTGCCCATGATCTTCTACGGCCAGGAGCTCGGCATCTCTGGCAGCGCATTCGGCTTCAGCCGCTACGAGGTGAATTTTGGGAAGGGCATTCCACACTTCAAGAAATTCAATTCCTTGAAGCCGGCGTGGGACGATGGAACGTTCCTGCTGGATCAGTTGTACCCGGTCTATCAGGGCGTCTCCAGGGCGCGGCATTCGAGCCCGGCGTTACAAAGCACGAACCGGTTCTTCCTCGATCTCGTCGGCGGCGGTACGCACCAGAAAATTTTCGCGGTGGCGAAGTTCGAGAGGAGAAACGGCGCGCCCCGCTCGAGTGATGTGGTATTCGCGTTTGCCAACCTGGATCGAAACAGCGAGCAGCAAGGCCTCTTCAACATCAACCAGGACACGGATGGCAACGGTGTCAACGACTACGGCATCGACCCGGCGCGGTTCTACAACGTGACCAACATTGCGGCGTACGGCGCCCAGGACCCCAAGCGTCCGACGGCGATGCTGTTCCAGGGTTCCGGTCCCGGCGGAAGCATCCGCGGGTCGGAGCTCCTGTCCAATGGACTGTTCGTGTCGATGCGAAAGGTGCCGGCCAGCGACGGCGCGTGGACCACCGCGCCGTACGAGGCGCAGTACCTGAAGCTGCACGACGTCACGCCGTAGTGCAACGGCAGAAGTGATGGGTGCGCGCTGCGCATTTACCCTCAGCCGTCTGCAGCGGTAGCTGTGAACCAACGCGTCATGCCCTGATCCGAGGCTCTGCCCAAAGGGGGACGAACGAGACGAACGCGCGAGTCGGCCAAAGGACCTGCAGGACGTGCGAGCGCTGCTCATGACACTGGCCAGGACGAGGCGTGCTCCCCGATCTTCGCTACACAAATACGGCTGGCGCTCGCCGCCTCGTATCTCACGCGCAAGATGGTCGGAACCGTCTACTTCGATCGGGACCAACTGAAGATCGCTGGTTGTGGTCGCGTACACGATTCGTCATATCGTCTTCCCCGAGCAATAAGCCATGATAGAAGGAAGCTCCGCTTCCACCCGTCGTGGCGTGATACTGAGATCGGCAAAGGTGAGCGCCGTATCACTCACGACGTTATCCCCTCTCATAAGTATCACCTGATCTCGCGTAAGGGGTGGGTTTGGCAAGATCCCGAGGAGGGTAGCTTGGATCTCCCAGACAAAGAACGGCACCGGAACCAGGACCCTCCTTCGCTTCAGGTGCACGAGCACCAACTCGACGAGCTCCTTGTAGCGGTACACCCGAGGCCCACCAAGCTCGTAGACCTTTCCGCTCTCCGAAGGAGAGCCCACCGCCTTCACCACCGCCTCCGCGACATCACCAACAAACACCGGCTGGAGCCGTGTCGATCCGTTACCGAAAAGGGGGAAGACGGGTGAGATCCGCGTGATCGCCGCAAGGGACCGGAAGAGAGCGTCTCCTCGGCCGAAGAGAACGCTCGGGCGGAGGATAGTAGCCTCCGTACACGCCTCCCGTACGGCAAGCTCACCGAGGCCCCTGGAGCGGACGTACGAGGACTCTGAATTCACATCGGCACCGATACCGGAGATATGGACCAACCGCGGAATCCCAGCCTCTCTCGCCACTCGTGCGACCTCCTGCGCCCCGTGGACATGCACCGCCTGGAAGGTCGCCTCGCCCTGCTCAACGTAGAGGCCGACGGCGTTGACGACAGCGTCGGAGTCCCTGACGGCTTGGGCGATAGTCGTCCCGTCGCGTACATCGGCGTAAACAACTTCTACGTCACCTCCTTGGGGCGGTACCCCCTCCATCGTACGCCGCACCGCGACGCGCACACGAGCGCCTGCCGCACCAAGACGCTCTACTATACGGCGGCCAAGGAACCCCGTTCCGCCGAAGACCGTGACCAATCCGTAAGCCATAGAGGGAAGCGGCCGCGGTATTCTCGGAACTCGTGCCTTACGGCTAGCGGTTGTGGCTTGCCGTCGACAGATCCATGGCCAGGATCAGGGCGTCTTCCTTACCGTCATGCGCGGGATAATAGCCGGGGCGGGTGCCGGCTTCCCCGAAGCCGGCCTTGCGGTACAGCCCGAGGGCACGTGCGTTGGACGGCCGGACCTCGAGAAACATCACCTTGGCCCCGCGCGCACGGGCGAGATCGAGCATCTGGGACAGGAGCACACGGCCAAAGCCGCGGCCGTGACAGCGCGGCCGCACGCACAGGTTGAGCAGGTGGGCCTCGCCGGCCGCGACCGCCATGATCGAATAGGCGTGGATCACGCCGCCCTCTTCCACCACCCAGGCGCTGTGCCCGGCCCTCAGGCAATCGCCGAAGATCCCCCTGCTCCAGGGAAAGGCGTAGGCCTCCTGCTCGATGGCACCGACCGCGGCGACATCGCCGCGCTCCATGGGGCGCAGGAACACCGTGACAGTGCGGGCCAGCGCGCTCATCGACAGCGCTCCCGGTAGACCTGTTTCGCCAGCAACAGGTCCTGCCAGGCCTTGTGTTTTTCACGCGGGGATCGCAGGAGATAGGCCGGGTGATAGGTGACGATGAGCGGGCAGCGGGCTTCCCCGTACTCGAAGACCCGGCCGCGCAGCCGGCCGATGGGAGTGGTGGTCTTGAGCAGGTTCTGGCCGGCGATGCGGCCCACCGCCAGGATCACCTTGGGCGCCACCAGCGCGATCTGGCGCATGAGGTAGGGCTCGCAGGAGGCCACTTCTGCCGGGCGCGGATCGCGGTTCTGCGGGGGGCGGCACTTCAGGATGTTGGCGATATAGACCGACTCGCGCCGCAGACCGAGGGCACCGAGCATGGCATTCAGGAGCTGGCCGGCGCGCCCGACGAAGGGCTCGCCCTGGCGGTCCTCCTCGGCCCCGGGCGCCTCCCCGATGACAAGCCACTCGGCATGCGGGTCACCGACCCCGAACACCGTCTGGGTGCGCCCCCGGTGCAGCTCGCAGCGGGTGCAGGCGGCTACCGTGCGGCGCATTGCCTCGAGTTCCATGGGATACCCTTCCGCCTCGCCCCCCGACGTACCCGGATCGGGCGCACCCCCCGCCTCCCGCGAGGCGGCGCGCCGCACCCACACATCGATCTCCATGGCCCAGAGGTAACGCCGGTAGAGCGGAGACACCACCGACCCCCTCACCGATCGCTACAGCGCGTCGCCCGACTGGGGGTGCTCGCGCGGCGCGTCGCTGAGCAGCTTGTTGACCGCGTTGATATAGGCCTTGGCGGAGGCGGCCAGGATGTCGGTATCGGCGCCATGGCCGTTCACGATGCGCCCGCCGCGCTCGAGCCGGACGGTGACCTCCCCCTGGGCGTCCGAGCCCGTGGTGATGGCATTGACCGAGTAGAGCTGCAGGTTGGCCTGGCTACTCACCACGCCCTCGATAGCACGAAACGCGGCATCCACGGGGCCGCTGCCCGCGGCCGCACCGTGTCGTTCCTCCCCGGCAAACCATAAGGTCACCTGGGCGCTCGGGGTCTCCCCGGTCTCGGAGCACACCTTGAGCGAGATGAGCTTGGCCGATTCGTTCCTGGTCGCGAGGCTGGTGTCGGTGACCAGGGCCTGGAGATCCTCGTCGTAGATCTCGTGCTTCTTGTCGGCCAGGTCCTTAAAGCGCAGGAAGGCCTCGTTCAGGTCTTCTTCGCGCGCGAGCTCAGCGCCCAGCTCGCGCAGGCGGGTCTTGAAGGCGTTGCGGCCGGAGTGTTTGCCGAGCACCATCCGGTTGGCGTGCCAGCCGACGTCCTCGGCGCGCATGATCTCGTAGGTCTCGCGGCTCTTGAGCACCCCGTCCTGATGGATCCCGGACTCGTGGGCGAAGGCGTTGGCCCCCACGATGGCCTTGTTGGGCTGCACCGGGAAGCCGGTGATGTTGGAGACCAATCGCGAACAATGCAGAATCTGGGTGGTGTCGAGCCCGACATCGCAGGGAAACTGGTCCTGGCGGGTCCTGACCGCCATCACGATCTCCTCGAGCGCCGCGTTGCCGGCCCGTTCACCCAGGCCGTTGATGGTGCATTCGACCTGGCGCGCGCCGTTTAACACCGCGGACAGCGAGTTGCCGACGGCGAGGCCCAGATCATTATGGCAATGCACGGAAAACGCCGCCTTGTCGCTGTTCGGGACACGCTCGATGAGGGTCTTGATCAGGGCCCCGAACTGGCCGGGCAGGCTGTAGCCGACGGTGTCTGGGATGTTCACGGTGCGCGCGCCGGCGGCGATCACCGCCTCCAGCACCCGGCATAGGAAATCGATCTCGGAACGCCCGGCGTCCTCCGGGGAAAACTCAACATCGTCCACGTACCGCCTCGCCTCTTTGACCGCGCCGACGGCGCGCTCCACGACCTCTTCGGGACGCATGCGCAGCTTCCGCTGCATATGGATCGGCGAGGTGGCGATGAAGGTATGGATGCGCGCTGAGCGCGCCGCTTTCAGGGCCTCTGCGGCGCGCTCGATGTCGCGCGGTAGCGCCCGCGCGAGGCCGCATACGGTGCTGTCGCGGATAGCCTCGGCGACCGCGTGCACGGCCTCGAAATCGCCCGCGCTCGCGATCGGAAACCCGGCCTCGATGACGTCCACGCGCATGCGCTCGAGGGCCTTGGCGATGCGCACCTTCTCGTCGCGGGTCATCGAAGCACCGGGGCTCTGCTCACCGTCCCGCAAGGTGGTGTCGAAGATGATCAGTCGTTCATTCATGGCACTGCTCCGCTGCCCGACGGTTCGGCCGCCTGGAGCTCTACAGGTCTTTGGGTTGCTCGCGTATCCCCTCGCCAGGGTGGATGTGTAGAGTCGGTCTGCCCTAGACGGGCAGCAGCAGGGACAGCGGCCCAGGCCGCGAGCGGCGTGGCAGGACGAGCTCGCAGGCGCCCCGTCTGGAGGTCGGACGGCTTGACATGCTTCGGAAATATACCCGGCGGCGCGCGGCAACACAACCGCTTGAGGATGGATTGTTCAACCAAATAATTAAACCGGGCTGCGTGCAGCTTTCTAACCCAATGGGCCCCGACCGGCGAGACGCATGCAGATCTCGTCGAGGGCGAGCCACGGATCGTGCCGCTCGCCCACGCCCTTGATGCCGCGCTCGGCCCTGCCGGCGAGGAGCAGGAGCGCCCACAGCCCCGCGGTGGTATGGCGCTTCAAGGCGTCCCGCAAGGGCCCCTGCCGCGCCGGCCAGATGTGATGGTCCGCAAACAACGCCTCCAGCGCCTCGCCCCGCCCCGAGCGCCAGGACAAGCGGCACGCGAGCCGCAGCTCGCGCAGGATGGCCCAGAGGATCATGACGGGCTCCGCGGCTTCCTCCCGGAGGCCGCAGAGGATCTTGAGGGACTGATCGAGCCTGCCGGCAAGGGCCGCCGCGACCAGATCGAAGGCGTCGTAGCGGCTGTTGTCGGCGATCGCGCCCTGCAACTCCGCGAGGCCGATCCGAGCACCGGGAGCAGAGAGGGCCAGCTTCTCGATCCCCTGGTTGGCCGCGAGCGGGTTGTTTTCGACTCTTTCGGAGAGAAAGGCCGCGGCCTCGTGCTCGAGCGTCAGCCCAAGGCGCCGGGCGCGCTCCATGATCCACCGGGGCAGCATGGCCGGACTCACCGGCCGCGTCTCGATCACGACCCCGGCCCGGTCGAGTGCCCGGTACCACGCCGACTGTCGGGCCTTAGCGTCGAGCCCGGAGGCGGTGATCAAGACGACGTCTCCCGTGGGCGGGCGCTCGGCGCAGGCGATGATCGCCTTCGAGCCCTGCACACCCGGTCCCGACTCACCGAGGCGCAGCTCGATGAGACGCGTGGCGCTAAAGAGCGAAGGACTGTCGAGGTGGTAGCGGAGCGCCTGCCAATCGAAGCCGGCGTCGGCATACAGCACCACCCTTTCCGCATGCCCGCCCGCGAGCGCGGCGTCCCGGATGGCCGCGACGATCTCGGTACGACGCAGTGGCTCGTCGCCGGTCACGAAGTACAGCGCCGCCAGGCCACGACGCCGCAGATGCGCCTCTACCTCGTCGGCCTTGAGCCTCACGGCGACGGCGGCGGCTTGGCGGGTCGCATCCGGATGCTTTCGAGACGTCTCAGCACGGTCTCGGCGGCGTCCTCGATCATGTCCTCCCTCAGCACCTGCTGTTCCTCGAACTTGCCGAGCGCGGCAGTCTCATCGAAGGTGAAATCACGCAGGAGATCGACCCTCTGAGCCTTGATCAGCAGCCGCCGATCGGTGTGGCGCACGGCCAGATCGACGCGGTAAGCGATCTGGTACTCGCGCGCCTTGCCGGTCCTCGGGTCCACGGACAGGACGCGCTCGTCGAAGCGTTCGTTGCGAAGCTCGACCACCACATCCGCCGAGGCGGCGTCCGGCGCCACCACCACGCGGTTGTAACCCAACTGGCGGGTCAGCTCCGCGGTCACGCGGCCCGCGCCGTGGTTCCTGACATAGACGCGCGAGAACTGCAGATCGGCCGGCACCGTGCCGCGCAGATGAAAGCCGCAGGCGGGGACGCACAGGAGCGCGAGCAGGAGCGCCGATCTTGTCATCCTCATACCGGCCGGGCGGGCCAGATTTTTCATTGTTTATGGTGTCGATCAACCCGCGACGATGTTGACCAGGCGGTTCTGGACCACGACCAGGTGCCGCACCGACTTGCCTTTGAGAAACCGCCGGACATTGGCGTCGGCAAGCGCGGCTTCCCGGACCGCGATCTCGCTCGCCCCCGAGGGGATGTTCACGGTACCGCGCTTCTTGCCGTTGACCTGCACCACGAGCGTGACCTCCTCGCGGATGAGTGCCTCGGGATCGACCACGGGCCAGGGTGCGTCGGCCACGAGATCCGGGTGTCCAAGGGCCGCCCACAGCGCCTCGGCGATGTGAGGGACGATGGGGGCCATGAGCAACAGCGCCGCCTCCAGCCCCTCGCGCCACACCGCCCTCCCCGGTCCGTCATCCGTCTCGTGCTTCGCGAGCGCGTTGCAAAGCTCCATGACCGCGGCGATGGCGGTGTTGAAGGTGTAGCGCCGCCCGAGGTCGTCGTTGACCTTGGCGATGGTGCGGTGGATGAGCCGGCGCAATTCGCGCTCTCCCGGCCCGATGCGCGAATGGTCGGTCTCGTCGAGCGGGCCGGCCGCGAGGTGGGTCTCTGCCAGGCGCCATAACCGTTTCAAGAACCGGAAGGCGCCTTCGACCGCCGTGTCCGACCATTCGAGCGAGTGTTCGGGGGGCGCGGCGAACATGGTGAAAAGCCGTACCGTGTCGGCGCCATACTGTTCGATCAGGGCCTCGGGATCGACGGTATTGCCCTTGGACTTGGACATCTTGGCCCCGTCTTTGAGCACCATGCCCTGGGTCAGGAGGCGGGTGAAGGGCTCGTCGTGCCCGAGGAGCCCGGCATCGCGCATGAGCCGATGGAAGAAGCGCGCATAGAGAAGGTGCAGGACGGCGTGCTCGACCCCGCCGATGTACTGGTCGACCGGGAGCCAGTAATCGACCCGCGCATCGAGCATGCGCCCGGACTGGTCGGCCGAGCAGTAGCGGGCGTAATACCAGGACGACTCGAAGAAGGTGTCGAAGGTGTCGGTCTCGCGCTCCGCCTCGCCGCCGCAGGACGGGCAGCGCGTCTGATAGAACTCCGGCATGCGCTTTAAGGGCGAGGCCACACCCTCGAAGGCCACGTCCTCCGGCAAGCTCACCGGCAGATCGGCCTCCGGCACCGGAACCGCCCCGCATGTGGGGCAGTGGATGATCGGGATCGGGCAGCCCCAGTAGCGCTGGCGGGAGATCCCCCAGTCCCGGAGCCGGTAGTGGACCTGGCGGCGCCCCTTGCCGTGGCCTTCGAGGTACGCCGCGATCGTGTCGAAGGCCGCCTGCGAGCTCAAGCCGTCGAAGGCCCCGGAGTGCCTGAGCACCCCGGCCTCGGTGTAGGCCCCGTTCCGGAAGTCCACGTCACCACCCTCGCAGGGGAACACCACTGGTTTGATGGGCAGGCTGAAACGCGTGGCGAACTCGAAGTCGCGCTGATCGTGGGCCGGCACGGCCATGACGGCGCCGGTCCCGTAGGCCATGAGCACGAAGTTCGCGACCCAGATGGGCAGGCGTTCGCCGGAGACCGGGTGCAGGGCCTCGAGGCCGAGCGGCAGGCCCGCCTTCTCCATGGTCTCCAGCACGGCTTCGCTAGTGCCGCTCCGGCGGCATTCGTCGAGGAACGCCTGGAGCTTGGGGTCGCGGGCCGCCGCCTCGATGGCCAGGGAGTGCTCCGCGGCCACGGCCAGGTAGGTCACGCCCATGAGCGTGTCCGGGCGGGTGGTGAAGACGCAGAGCGTCGTGGCGCGCTCGGGGATCTCGAAATGCGCCTCGACGCCCTGGGAGCGGCCGATCCAATGGCGCTGCATGGTGCAGACCGCCTCGGGCCAGCCCTCGAGCGCATCGAGCCCGGCGAGCAATTCCTCGGCGTAATCGGTGATCCGGAGGAACCACTGCGGGATCAGGCGCCGCTCGACCGTAGCACCCGAGCGCCAGCCCTTGCCGTCGATGACCTGCTCGTTGGCGAGCACGGTCTGATCGACCGGGTCCCAGTTGACCAGCGCGGTTTTCTTATAGACGAGGCCCTTCCGGAACAGCTCCAAAAAAAACCACTGCTCCCACCGGTAATAGTCCGGCCGGCAGGTCGCGAGCTCACGGCCCCAATCGTAGCCGAAACCCAGGCGCTTGAGCTGGGCGCGCATGTGCTCGATGTTGGCGTAGGTCCACTCGGCGGGCGCGACGTGGCGCTCGATGGCGGCGTTCTCGGCCGGCAGCCCGAAGGCGTCCCAGCCCATGGGCTGCAAGACATTCCGGCCCCGCATGCGCTGGTAGCGCGCGATCACATCCCCGATGGTGTAGTTGCGGACATGCCCCATGTGGAGCTTCCCGCTCGGATAGGGGAACATCGAGAGGCAGTAGAACTTCTCGCGCCCGGGGTCCTCGGTGGCGCGGAACACGCCCGCCTCCTCCCAGCGGCGCTGGACGGCGGGCTCGATGTCCCGTGGGCGATACAGTGGTTCCATGGTCCTCCCCGCTCTCGGGGAGAGGATAACCCACCGGACTATGGCCGGGAAGGGCCGTGGCTTGAATGGACCCGGCCGCGCGATCCCAGGGACGCCTGAGCTGCGCCGTCAGCACGTCTCGGGGTGGCGTGGGAGACCGCATCGCACACCGTGGGTGTGTACGCCCCAAGGGAGGCGGACTTCGACGCGCCGAAGCTGCTGACCCAGCCCTGAGCAAATCGTTAGCGAGACGACTCCGGTGCGTTTGCATCTGCTTGAGCGCCGAGGCCTTCTTTGCCAACGCGCCGCTCGCCTTCCTAGATCAGGAAACGAGAACCGTCGCGCCGCAATAGTCGAACGATGCCCTTAAGAACCCGCGGGATCTTTTGATTCGTTGCAGGGTTGCCTAAGCGGCGCGGCGAGCACCTTATCAATCTTGCGACCGTCCATGTCCACGACCTCGAATCGATATCCGCCGTAGTCGATGTGCTCTCCGACGGCAGGGACCCGCTCGATCTGCCACAGGATGAGTCCTGCCACCGTGTGGAAATCGTGCTCTGGCGGGACCTCCCGCAAGCCCAGTCGATCCTTGAGAACATCGATATTCAAGTCACCATCGATCAGCCAGGAGCCATCCTCTCTTTGGATAGCTTCTCGATCACCGCTTCCATCGGCTTCCGCAAGGCCGCCGACGATGGCCTTCAAGAAGTCTGCGGCCGTCACGACGCCCTCAAGAGCACCCGAGTCGTCGAGAACCAGTGCCAGACGGACGGGCGACGCTCTGAATATCTCCAGTACCTCTAATGCCAACATATCTCGGTGTACAATGAGGGGTTGGCACAGAGCGCCTTCGATATCCAATGCGCCGCCGGCCATGGTCTGATTCAACAGATCCTTAGCTTGGACGATGCCGAGCACCCGGTTGATCCCGCCCCTGGCCACGGGCAGACGGGGGAAGTGCGATTCCTGAAGCGTGCGACGAATCGCATCATCCCCCTCATCGAGGTCGAGATAAACAACCTCGGAGCGTGGGGTCATGATCGCCCGCACACGCCAGTCCGCCAGACGCATAACGCCCGAGATCATCTCTCTTTCCTCGAATTTTAGGGTCCCGGCCGAAACTCCCTCGGCGACGACAGCCTTGATTTCGTCCTCGGTCAGGGTTTTGTTGGACGTCCCTTGGGCACCCAATACACGTAAGACCAGAGTCGAAGACAGCTCCAGAAAGTACACCATAGGCGCTGCAATCTTGCCCAGAAATATCATGGGTCGCGCCATCGCTGAGGCCAGACGTTCGGGGTTTTTCAAGGCCAGTTGCTTGGGGACAAGCTCCCCCAGGATAAGTGAGAGGTATGTAATCCCAATGACGACTACGCCGATGGCGATGGGCTCACCAAAAGGCACGATTTGCGGGTAGCTGTCGAGGTAAGCCGCAAGCTGCTCGCTGATGGTGGCACCGCCGAATGCCCCGGCCAAGATCCCCACGAGGGTGATGCCGATCTGAACCGTGGAGAGAAAACGCCCGGGGTTTTCAGCGAGAGCGAGTGCGCCCGCGGCACCCCTGTGTCCGGCGTCGGCCAGCACCTTCAGCCTCGGCTTTCGTGACGACACGATGGCCAGCTCGGACATGGCAAGAATGCCGTTCACCAAGACCAACAGCAAGATAACCAGTAACTCAACACCTATCGCCATGATTTCGGTCCGAATTGCGGGGTACACGGTAATATGCCTTGCCTAAACGCGTTGGCGCACATCATTATAATCAGGCATGGCGGAATCATACCGCCAATGAATGGCGCGGGCACGCGCGCCCTACGCTTGCTCAGCCCATGAGCGAAGCTGTTCCCGCTCATAAGCTCGATCAGCGGGTGAGCCGGTAAGCGCCTTCCTATTCGGACGCTTCCTGTCGGTCAAGGTGGTTTGACCGGCACCGAGGGACTCGGGTCCGAGCACCCGCCTCTCGCGTGTCCCGTTCGCCTATCCCGTCACCCCACAGCCCCTACTCCCACCCGAAACCCGGCCCGGGTAGGTCCGAATGCCCTCTTCCCACCCCCTTTCCGACCACCCAACCACCGGCCGGCCTGGCCGACGCAACAGTATCTGTTGCATAGACGCATTGAATTTCCTATCCTTCCCGCGCCGAGAAGGGGGCCGAGCAACTCCGCCAACAGTTAAGCTCGGCGACAGAACGGGCGCGAGGCGGCCGAAGTGCGCGCCGGGGAGCTGGAGGCCCGCGCGGCCGATCTGAACGGAGGTCGTCATGGGCAGCTTGAACGAACGCAATCCTTCCTTGTGGGTGAAGACGTCGCCGGAGGCCCGGTACCGGGCCTTGAGCGGCAAGCCGAGCTTCGACGCGATCGTGATCGGTGGCGGCATCGCGGGACTGAGTGCCGCCTACATGCTCCAGCGAGACGGGATGAAGGTGGCCGTGCTGGAAGCCGGACGGATCGCTTCGGGCGTCACCGGCTACACGACGGCCAAAGTGACGGCACTTCACGGGCTGATCTACTCCGACCTGGTGGAGCGCCACGGCGCGGAGCGTGGTGCCGCGTACGCCGCGGCCAACAGCACGGCGATCGACCTCGTCCGCTCGATCGTCGACGCGGAAGGGATCGAGTGCGAGCTCGAGCGACAGGATGCCTACACGTACGCCGAGACGAACGAAGGCGCCGACGCGATCCGCCGGGAGGCGGAAGCATGCCGCGAGATCGGACTCGATGCCGAGCTGACCTACGACGTGCCGCTGCCCTTCCCGGTGTCTGCGGCCGTCCGGCTACGCAACCAGGCGCAGTTCCATCCGCGCGCGTATTGCCTCGGGCTCGCCGCCGCGATCCACCGCACCAAGGGACGTATCTACGAGCGCACCCGCGTTTCGGACGTGCAGGAGAAGGTCCGCGTCTGCCACGTCAAGACGGACCACGGGACCCTGTCGACGCCGACGGTCGTCGTTACGACGCATCTGCCGTTCATGGACGACGGCAGCTACTACGCGAAGACGGCGCCGAGTCGCTCCTACGCGATGGCGTTCGCCGACGGCGAGTCGTGGCAGGGCATGTTCATCAGCGCCGAACACCCTGTCCGATCGATCCGTCCCGCGTCGGCCGGCGGCCGCCGATGGCTGATCCTCGGCGGTGAGAGCCACAAGGTCGGACAGGAGAACGACACCGAAGCTCGGTACACGGCACTGGAGTCGTGGGCCGCAGAGCGCCTGCAGATGCGGGATCCGGCCTATCGCTGGTCGGCGCAGGACTACGTGTCCGTCGATGGGATCCCCTACGTCGGGCGGCTGACCTCCGACCACCAACGCGTCTTCGTCGCGACGGGCTTCCGCAAGTGGGGCATGAGCAACGGCACGGCGGCCGGGATGATCATCGCCGACGCGGTGGCCGGCCGTGAGAACCCGTGGGCGATGGCGTTCGACTCGACGCGCATACGGCTCGTGCAGTCGGCGAAGAAGCTGTTGAAGGAGAACCTCAACGTGGCCAAGCGGTTCATCGGCGGGAAGCTCGCGGTGTCCGGCCACACGCCCGAGGAGCTCGGCCGGGGCGAGGCGCGCATCATAAGCGTGGACGGTGAGACGCTCGCCGTCCACCGCGACGACGCCGGACGTTTGCACGCGGTGTCGCCGGACTGCACGCACATGGGGTGTCGCGTCGCATGGAACACCGCCGAACGCACCTGGGACTGCCCGTGCCACGGCTCGCGCTTCACGCCGGACGGCGAGGTGATCCAGGCCCCGGCGACGCAGCCCCTGAAGCCCCAGAGGATCCCCGTGAAGCGCTAAGTAACGCGCCGCGGCGCTCGACGCGCCGACCTGGTCGCTCAGCGTGTCGTGGTCACTCTTCCTCGGTCCCGAAGCAATAGACCTCGTACGGCTGGACCGCATGGTGGCAAAGCCCGGGGTAAAGGTGCGCCTTGGGCGCATATCGCTTGAAATGGGTTTATCTTTCATAAAACACCCGCCAGATCTTCCCCCCACCATCGTCCGATACCAACAGCGACCCATCGGCCAGTTGGAGCAAACCCACCGGCCTTCCCCAGACCTCGGGCTTTTCTGGATCGAGCATCCAACCCGTGAGGAAATCCTCGGGTCCGGAGACCGGCTTACCTTCTCTAAAGGGTACAAAGGCGATCTTATAGCCGACCCGTTTTGAGCGGTTCCAGGAGCCGTGCATGGCGATAAAACACCCACTTCGGTATTTTTCTGGAAACTGTGCGCCCGTATAAAATAACAGATCCATGGCGCTTACATGGGCACCGAGCAACACATCAGGGTAGAGGGTCTTGCTTACTATCCCCTCCGGGGCGTCTTTACGGCGGGGGTCTGGGTGGGGACCGATATAGGCGTAAGGCCAGCCGTAAAAGCCCCCGGCCTGGATGCGGGTCAGATAATCCGGCACCAGATCATCACCGAGTCCATCGCGTTCTTGCACGGTGACCCAGAGTGTCTCCGTGCCGGGATACCAGCGCATCCCAACCGCATTGCGAACGCCATTGGCGTAGATCTCATGGCTACTGCCGTTCGGGTCAAAGCGACTGATCGCAGCCCGCATAGGAGGCTCCCCGCTGTCCACATTGGATCCTGATCCGACGCTTAAGTAAAGCTTTTCCCCTTTTGAATCAAACAAAATCGTGCGGGTTGCATGGCCCCGGCCAAATTTGTGCAAGGAAATGACCTCTTTACCTTTTCCCACTATCTTAAGAGCTTGGGGATCATAACGGTAACGTGTGACGGCAGTTGCCTCCGCTATGTATAGCCAGTCCTTATGAAAGGCAAGGCCATAAGGTTGATCCAGATCCTCCATCAGCACCTTCTTATTCTTGTCTTTCAAGACGTAGACGGTGCCGTCATCCATGTCGGAGACCACGATCTCGTTACCTGGGCCCAGCAACATGAGTCGGGGTCCAGAGAAACCCGAAAGATATTCCTCTACCGTAAACCCGACAGGAACCTGCAATTGAGCCCCTTCGGGCTTGGTAACCACACGCGGGCGATTGTGGGCTGAACCTGTATGAAAGGGCTTGGGCAACTCCGTCCAATTAACCGGCAAGTCTGCAGCCCATGCGCTCGGCAGGATAATGCTTGCGAGAAAACAGAATAGGATGGCATTCAGCCAAGAATGGTTGGATTTCATTTCCATTACCTCATAAAATCACGCAGTGGGAATTACGCGGGGCGCTAATGGTGGGTGTGCTTTTCATATTTGTTCCTAGCGTGCTGGAACGCCGGCAAAACGGCCACCTGCGAGATGTACCCCCATCCCGACGACCATAGTAACGGATTTTCCCTCGCGTGGCGCGCGTGCAGGCATGCTGAACCTTCTCGTCCCCCGCAGGATCGCCAACCGAGCTGTCAAGCTCGGATCCGATCCGTCACCGCTTCTGCATGGCGTAGAACAGGCAATCGCTCTGCGCGATCGCCGCAGACACGGTCATCATGACCGGCACCATCGCGCGCCGGATGCGCACGAGCCCATTCGCGCTCGTGAACAGCTCGGCGCTCACCTCGACGCCGTCGCCGCCGCGGGCATCGAACGGCCACGTGCCCGGAGGCCCGAGCCATCCGAGCACCATGCCGGGCTCGACCGGGTCGAAGTTGTGGCGGTCGATGTCGCTGCGCACCGTGAGGTTCGCTCCCTCGACCGGAGCGTCACCGAACGCGAGGCGCACGTCGGGGTGGATCCTCACGCGAACGGGACGATGCAGGATCTCCATGGCCTGAAATTTAATTGGATAATCCCTGGGCTCGGCGCGCACGCTCAGCTCTTCGACCGACAGATAGCGCTCGAGGCCGGCGAGCGCGACCGCGTCGGCGACCGGATCCTGGGCTCGCCCGCATTCGACCACGATGCTAGCCGTGAAGCGGTCGGTCGCTTCGATCAACGTGCCGAGCCGCAGATCGCTCAGCATGTAGCGATCTGCGAACAGGCTCGTGAGGCCCAGGTGAGCCGCATCCGCGACCCTGCCGACGCCGTACGCGGGGCTCTGCCCGCTGTTGTTGTGCAGGTCGACGAGTGCCTCCGGCCTCGTCGCCTCGAGCCGCTCGATCAGCTCCCGCGCGCGCTCGCCTTCGAGCCCCCCGAACGGCGGCGCGAAGCAGCGGTTCGCATCACGCGCCTGCGGTAATGCGCGGTGCGACCACGGAGGCGCGGCGAGCGCGGCCTCGACCGAGCCGATATAGAAGACCGCGTCGGTGGCGGGCGCGACGCCGGAGCGGAGCCAGGCGTGAACCGCGCGGACGCCGCTCGGCTCATTTCCATGGAGCAAGGTCGTGACGATCCGAGTTCGCGACCGGTCGCGCCCGGGAACTCGCAGCAAGGTGGCGCCATCGAGCTCGCGCAACCAGTGTTCGACGTTGCCCGGCAGGTGCGCCAGGCGCGCCTCGTCCAACCACTGGATCGGCTGCGTCATGGGATCGGCCAGGTATGCACGGGCGCGCCGAGCTCGGAGTGGTCCAGGTACTCGCCGAGCATGCGCGCGAGCGCCTCCTTGCGCCCGAGCTTGTCCTCGAGCGCGGCGAGTCGGCTGCGCTGCCATTGCGCGCCGGTCTGTCCGGTGGTGGCGCGGCGCTCGATGATCTCCAGCAGCCGCTCGCACTCGCCGGTGTCGATTTCTGCGTGCAGAAGCCCGCGCTGGGCGACGGGCAGGAGCTCGTGCACGAGCTCGCGCGCGCCGATCGCGAAGAGCCCTTTGCCCTCTGGCCAGAAGAGCTCGGCGGCGAGGCCGTGTTGCGCGCCGCGGTAGAAGTTGCACTCTGCAACCTCGAAGGGGACGGAGTCGAAGAGCGCGGGGCTTCGCGACAGCTCGAGCGCGAGGCCCACGAGGAACGCCGCGCTCGCCATCATGTCGGCGACGGTCGGTCCCGAGGGCAGCGCGCGCATCTCGATGCGCAGATGGCCGCCTTCCGCCGGATCGTAGACCGCTCGGTTCCAGCGCCACACCGTGCCCTGGTGAAGCCGCAGCTCGGCGAGCAGCGGAATGCCACCCGCGCGCGTGACGGCGACCGGGTCCTCGTCGCTCATGACCGGCAAGAGCGGCTCGTGCAGCTCGACGCTCTCCTCGAACAGCTCGAGCGCGCCCTGCTTCAGCCAACCGAGACCGAAGCCGACGCGCGGCACGCCGCGCCGCGGCCCGGGCGGACGATCGTCGATGGCCTGCTTGAACAACGCGACGCGCGTCTCCTGCCACAGTCGATGGCCGAGGAACATCGGCGAGTTGACCGACACGGCGAGTGCCGGTGCGGTGGCGAGCTGCACGGCGTTGTACACGGCGGCGAACTGGGAAGGGTTCACCCGCAGGTGGATCTGCAGCGAGGTGTTCGCGCCTTCGTAGGTGACGTCGTCACAGTGGATGTCAAGCGAGTCCTCGCCGTCGATGCGCACGTGGAAGGGCTCACCCCGCAGGCGGCGGATGCCGGCCGACAGCGCGCGATAGCGCGGCAGGTCAGTCATCGCCGAGGACTCCAGGTCTTCGGCCGTGAGCGTCGGCAAGATGCCGGTCAGCGCGATGCGCGCGTCGTGCATGCTGGCGATGGCGCGCAGGCGCGCCAGACACTCGTCGAGCTGCTTGCCGAGAGCGGAGAAGGGTGTTCGCGCCAGCGCGACCGGGAGCGTGTTGCACTCCAGGTTGAAGCGGTTGAGCTCGACCGTGAAGCGCGGGTCGCACGTGTCGGCGAGCACGCGTTCGTTGATCGGCCGCGGGCGGCACGTGGCTCCGACCATCGACATCTCGAGCTCCGCGCCGAGCGACGACGCGCCGACCCCGAAGCGTTCTCGGGAGAGGAGCTCGGCGAGCGCCCGCATGTCCTCGCGCAGGCGCTGCGAGAAGCGCGCGTAGTCGTCTTCTTCGAAATGATCTCTATCGATGCTCAGGCCCAAGCTCGCATCCTGTGTGAACCATAGGACATCCAACGCGGTGGGTAGATTTTACAAGCACGCGTCAGGATATGGAAAGTCGCAGATTGCGCCAGGGGTGGCGGGCGACGGAGCGGCGGTGCCTCGGTCGCCTCCTGGCTCAGGCTGTGGACGCCGCGATGGATGTTGGCGTTGGTGTCCTGATAATAACCGACGATGGCGTCGATGACGGCCTTTGGTTCATGCCGCCACCCCTCGCCGACGTAGAGGCCGTAAAAAGCGACGCTCGCGCCCTCCCCTTCGAGCCGCGCCGCGATATCCTAGGGCGAGAGCCGCGCGGCGCAGGCGATCGACAAGCTCGTCACCTCGCTGTGCCGGGCCTGGCCGACGTGACGCCGGATCCCTTTCCGACCGCCGGATCACCGCTCAGCGCGTCTGACCCAGCATTCTCCATTGCAAGCTCGCGTTGCATCTACTATCCTTTGAGCGCGACGGTCACAGCCACCGCTACGATCGACTGCCAAAGAGGGCAGCGGCTCACCGCGTCGGGTGCGCTGGTCGAGCGGGCGAACCATGAGGAGAGATGCTTCCGCCGATGCGGCGCTGAGCAGTGGGATCCGTTGACGCTGCTAAAATCGAGTCTCGCTCGCGCGCGAGGGTCCGCCTGTTGGCGGAACGGACCGGCCATAACGGTATCGGAGGATGGCTGTGGGCTTAGATCTGACGCCGGTGGAAGTCCGGCAGACCGACTTGGCTTACTACGCCGTCCTGGAGCCACCTCCCTTCGCCCTGGGGGGGCGGTGGGTCGAGCTACAGTCAGCGATGTATGCCCACCTGCGGCGCTTCAAGTTGCGCCTCAGCGACATCAAAGTAGAGAGTACCACCGCGAATCCAGGAGACCTTTCGATCGCCTGCTGGATGGACAACTACGGCGCGTTGGCCAGGTACCGCCTGGACCGAGTTGAAGTCTGGTCGAGCAATCCTCGGCTGGCTGCGAATACTGCACTGGTCAAAGACATGGTCGTGCAGACGATGGAAGTTCTGCGAAGCGTTAGCCCAGACACCAGCGTCACGGTGCATAGCGTGAACGCCACGATTCACGGCACGCTCCCCGGCCAGTGCGAAGTTGCCGCCCGCATCGCCTCCTACGTAACCAAGCGGCCTAATGGCCTACCACCGCTGACCCCCAGCGGAGTATCCTTCCTCTGTGAATTCCCCTCAGGTCAAGGGCAAGGCTCGATCATCCTTGAGCGATCAGCCCTCGTTCCGGGCGGCGCCTTCCTGCGTGTCATGAGCGAACACGTAGGATCGCTTTCGGAAGGCGAAGCTCTAGATCGAGCCACCGAGTTCTTCCAGGCAGCTACGGCACGGTTGGGCCTGGAGGTGGTTTGGGGGACATAATGCTCGGAAATGCCCAGGGTGTCCTAATAACACCGCCTTCACCAAATGGATGGCCACGAGGCGGCCCTGTCCGGCTCGGCCTCGTCGCGGGGGTCTGGCGTCAGAATCCCTCCATTGACCCGCCTGAGCCGATGCGAGAGGCCCTGATCGAGCGCTTCAAGCGCCGGGGACCGCTATCACCTGCCGGCCTTGGTCAGGAAGCAACTCCCGGCCAGTTGCTCCTCTTCCGATCGCGCGAGCAGCGTAGGCATCCCGATGACATAGGGGCTCCTCCGAGAGCTCGCGAGATGGCGTGGCGTCGGGCACACGAGCAGGAGCTAGGTAATCTCATCGGTCAGTGGGTGATCGTTGAAGGGGACGATTTGATCGCGCACGGACCCGACCCCGCAGCACTGGTCGCAGCGGCCAGAGTTCACGGGATACGGGTTCCGTACGTCTTCTTCGTCGAGCCGTTTGGCGAAGACACCGCAAAGCTCGGGTTCTAGTGGTCACGGTTGACTACCACCACGAGATCCCGTATGACCGCGATGTAAACGGCAGGCACTACCCTCGACTGACCCTGAGGCTCGCAAACCTCGGAGATCCCGAGCAAGCCATCGACCTGGACGCCTATCTCGACTCAGGAGCCGAGCGTTCACTATTCGACGGCACACTAGCGCTAGCCCTCGGAATCGACTTGTTGGCCGGACAGGTTTTCAGGTTGCAATCAACAACCGGGCATGCTCTGCCCGCCAGGCTCCACACTGTGCACATTGCCCACGCTCTACTCGGCTCTTTCGCCATAGAAGTGGCCTTTAGCGCGGGCCCTATTGGAAGGAACCTGTTGGGTCGGGACTTCTTTTCGCGCGTCCAGGTTGGCTTTCGGGAGAGCCGTCGTGCACTCTACGTTACAGCGCTGCCCTAGCTGCGGTCCCGGCGTAGGTCGACTCCGCCTCCCAGGTCGTCTGAAATTCTGGGAAAATCGCGGTCGGACGAAATAAACCTCTAGGGGGTGAGAAGGTAGGCGCAGCCTGCCATCGCGTTCGAGGAGTCCGTGGGCCCCATCTTACGCAGGTCATAGCGCAGCTGGTTGAGCACATAGCGTTGGGTGGACAGATTATTGGACCAACAGTGCCTCATGGAGTTGGTTTGCCCGCCAGCCGCCGACCAGGGTGCCCGCGTGCGGCAGCAGTTCCATCAGGACTAAAGAGGTTGAATGAGATTCCCCCCCCTTTTTTTCAGCAGTTTTTCCAAATTGTCCTTACGCTGCCGTTTCAGGTGCCTGCGGCCGCTCAATCCCAGCGCTCGTCACGGACCTGGACCATCCCGTCCGTGACGCGGACCGGGAAGGTCGGGACGGGCTCGTAGGCGGGCGCGCTCAGGGCCTCGCCGGTCCTGATACAGAAACGCGCGCCGTGGCGCGGGCAGATGACTTCATCGCCATCCACGATCCCGCCGGCGAGCGGTGCCCCATCATGGGTGCAGAGGTCCTCGATCGCCCAGTACCGTCCGGCGAGGTTGAATACCGCGATGCGGACGCCCTCCACCAGGACCACGCGCTGCTCGCCGGGCGGGAAGTCCTCGGCAGGGGCGACATCGGCCCAATCGGACATTTCACTGGCCGACATCTAACTGGTCGACATCTCAGGGGCCCGCCATATCGATGGACCGACCTATCACCAGGCCGGCATCAGTACATCCCGGCCTCGAGCCTGGCCGCCTCCGACATCATGTCGTAGTTCCAGGGCGGATCGAAGACCAGCGCGACATCGACCTCGGCGACGCCCGGGACCCGTTCGAGCTTTCCCCGCACGTCCTCGACGAGGACCTGCCCCATCCCGCATCCGGGGGCGGTGAGGGTCATGCGCACATCCACACGCTGGCCGCCCTCGGGCAGCGGCGCGCAATGGCAGTCGTAGATGAGGCCGAGGTCCACGATGTTGATGGGGATCTCGGGGTCGTAACAGGTGCGCAGCTCGTCCCACACGCGGTCCTCGTCGAACTCCGCGCTCGCCTGGGCTTCCGGGCCCGACACCGGCTGGTGGGGATCGAGGCCCAGGGCATCCCGATCGTTGGCGGCGATGCGGGCGAGGTTGCCGTTGACATTGACGGTGCAGCTCCCACCCAGCGCCTGGGTGATGTACACCGTGCTGCCTTTGGGCAGGGTGAGGGCATCGCCCATGGGGATCAAAACCGCGTCACAGTCGCGGGTCAGGGTGATCGGTTCGTTAGTGTCCATCGGAGCCTACTCGGTACTGACCGGCTCGTGCCGGCCCTTCAACGCCGCCGACAGCGTATGCCAGGCCAGGATCGCGCATTTCACGCGCGCCGGGAACTCCTTGACACCAGCCAGGACCACCAGCTTGTCGAGCCCGGCGCCTGCTTCTTCCTCGCCCATGACGAGGGCGCGGAAGCGATCGAAGATCGCCCGGGCCTCCGACTCGGTCTTGCCCTTCAAGTGCTCGGTCATGAGCGAGGCCGAGGCCACCGAGATCGCGCAGCCCTCGCCTTCGAAGGCCGCATCGGCGATCACCCCGTCCTGGAGCTTGAGGTACACGGTGAGACGATCGCCGCACAAGGGGTTGAAACCGTCCGCCACGCGGTCGGCATCCGAAAGCCGATGACAGTTCCTCGGATGGCGGTTGTGGTCGATGATGACCTCTTGATAAAGGGTCTTCAGATCGAACATCAGCCGAGCATCCTCCGCGCCTCTTCGATGGCCTCGAACAACCGATCGACCTCTTCTTCGGTGTTGTAGAAGGCGAACGAGGCGCGCGCCGTTGCCGGCACACGGTAATGCTGCATCACCGGCATCGCGCAGTGATGGCCGGTACGGATCGCGATCCCCTCGCAATCGAGGACCGTGCCGAGGTCATGGGGATGGATCCCGTCGATGACGAAGGACAAGACGCCGACCTTCTCCTGTGCCGTTCCGATGAGGCGCATGCCCGGCACCTCGAGGGCACGCTTACTCGCATAGCCGAGGAGCCCGTGTTCGTGGGCGGCAATGCGGGGGAGCCCGATCGATCCGACATAGTCGATCGCGGCCCCGAGTCCGATGGAACCGGCGATGTGCGGCGTTCCGGCCTCGAACTTGTGCGGCACATCGTTATAGATGCTCTTTTCGAAGCTCACCGCCTTGATCATGTCGCCACCGCCCTGGTACGGCGGCATGGCATCGAGCCACGCGCGTTTCCCGTACAGCACCCCGATGCCGGTGGGCCCGAAGAGCTTATGGCCGGAGAACGCATAGAAATCGCAATCGAGCAACCGGACATCGACCGGCCTGTGGGCCACGGCCTGGGCCCCGTCGAGGAGCACCGGGACCCTCTGGGCATGGGCGGCGGCGATGATCTCGCGAACCGGGTTGACGGTGCCGAGCGCATTCGAGACGTGCACCACGGAGCAGAGCCGCGTGCGCGGGCCGAGGAGCTTCAGGTACTCGTCCATCAAGAGCTCACCGCGATCGCTCATGGGGATGACGCGGAGCACCGCGCCGGTCGCCTCGCAGAGCAACTGCCAGGGCACGATGTTCGAGTGGTGTTCCATCTCCGAGACCAGGATCTCGTCCCCGGCCGCGAGGCGCGGGCGCACGAAGCTTTGCGCGACCAGGTTGATGGCCTCCGTGGTGCCGCGTACGAAGACGATCTCGGCGGCCTCGGCGGCGTTGATATAACGCTGGATCTTGCCGCGCGCGCCTTCGTAGGCCTCGGTCGCTTCCTGGCTCAGGCTGTGGACGCCGCGATGGATGTTGGCGTTGGTGTCCTGATAATAACCGGCGATGGCGTCGATCACGGCCTTGGGTTTCTGCGTGGTCGCCGCGTTGTCGAGATAGACGAGCGGCTTGCCCTGCATGCGTCTCGCGAGGATCGGGAAATCACGCCGCCATGCCGCGACATCGAGGGACGTGCTCCCGCCCTGCCGCATCGGCCTCTGGGCCGGAAAGGTCGCGGTGCTCATAGGAGGGCCGACAACGACAACGGCTCGGCGCTTGTCTCCGCACTGCCGAGATCACGAGCGAGACCCAACCGCACGGCGGCGATGGGCAGGCGCGCCAGCACCTCGTCGATGAAGGCCTGGGTCAGGATCACCCGCGCCGCAGCCGCTTCTATCCCGCGCGAAGAGAGGTAAAACAATGCATCGGGATCGAGACGGCCGACGCTCGCGCCATGGCTGCAGATGACATCGTCGGCATGGATCTGGAGCTCGGGCTTGGTATCGATCTCGGCCTCACCCGAGAGCAAGAGGTTGTGGTTGCTCTGGTGCGCCTCGCTCTTCTGGGCATCGGGATGAACCACGACCGTCCCGTTGAAGACCCCGCGGGAACGGCCATCCAGGACGCCCTTGTATTGCTCTTCGCTGTGCGTATGCGGCAGCAGATGATCGATCCGCGTGTGGTGATCGACATGCCGCCGCCCGTCTCCGACGTAGAGGCCGTGAAGGGCGACCCCCGCGCCCTCCCCTTCGAGCCGCACCGCGATGTCCTGCCGCGAGAGCCGCGCGCCGCAGGCGATCGAGAAGCTCGTCACCTCGCTGTCCCGGGCCTGGCTGACCGACAGCCGGCCGACGTGATACGAGCGCGGGTGTTCGCGCTGAACGCGGTAGTGATCGCAGCGCGCGCCCTGGGCGGCGATGATCTGGGTCACGGCGCAGGTGAGGTTCTCCTGAGCTTCTATACCGACGAAGCTCTCGATGACCGAGGCGCGCGCCTCTTTTCCGAGTTGGATGTAGATCCGTGGAAAAGACGCCACGGGGCCGTCGCAGGGCGCGGACAGGAACACCAGATGGACGGGCATCTCCAGGGCCACGCCATCCGGCACGGCGAGGTAGGCACCGTCGGCGGTAAATGCCGCATTCAGCGCGGCGAAGGCATCGGGGGGCGCATCCGCCACCCGCTGGAGTGAACCGCGGAGCATGGGGGGCGCGTCCGAGAGCATCGCGGCGAGCGGGGCGACGGTCGTGCCCTCCGGCAACGACCCAGGGTTATAAAAGTAATTAAAGTCGGCCGAGGTCGAGACGCAGTGTCCGTTCACGAACACCAATTCCAGGCATTCCAGCCCGGCATAGCGATAATAGCCCTGATTATTGGCTTCGATGCGGCCGGCCTCGATGCCGGCGGCGCCCGTTCCCAGGGGGCCGACAACCGGCAGGGGCAGGGCGACCCGCAGAGGCCGCTCGGCGATAGTGCTCACATCGGTGTATTTCCAATCTTCGTCCCGGCGGCCCGGAAAACCCCGCTCCCCGAACCTCGCCAATGCCCGTCGCCGGATCGCACGCAGCCACGGAGGCTCGGCGGCCGGAAGACGCGATTCGAGCCGCGCCAGCTCCGCAAGCAAGGGATCGCTTGGCTTCAGAGGGGAGAGCACCTGGACATTCATGCCGCCGCCTCTTTGACCCAGTCGTAGCCGTGCTTTTCGAGATCGAGCGCCAACTCGCGGTCACCGGATCGGACGATCCGGCCGCCCGAGAGCACGTGCACCCGATCGGGCACGACGTAGTGCAAGAGCCGTTGATAGTGGGTCACGACGACGAAGCTCCGTTGCCCATCGCGCAGGCGGTTCACGCCCTCGGCCACGAGCTTCAAGGCATCGATGTCGAGCCCGGAATCGGTCTCGTCCAGGATCGCGAGGCGCGGCTCCAGGACCGCCATCTGGAAGACCTCGTTGCGCTTCTTCTCGCCACCCGAGAAGCCCTCGTTCACCGCGCGTTTCAAGAGCCCCTCGTCGAGGTGTACGATCTTCAGCTTTTCCTTGACCAGATTCAGGAACTCGATGGCGTCGAGCTCCGCGAGGCCGCGGTACTTACGGCCCGCGTTCAAGGCGGCTTTGAGGAAATAGGCGTTGTTGACACCAGGGATCGCGACCGGGTACTGAAAGGCCAGGAACACCCCGCGGTGGGCGCGCTCTTCGGGAGACAGGGCCAGTAGGTTCTCGCCGTCAAAGGACACGCCGCCGGCCGTGACCTCGTAACCCTCGCGTCCCGCCAGCACATGCGCGAGCGTGCTCTTGCCCGAGGCGTTCGGCCCCATGATGGCGTGTACCTCGCCGGAACCGACCTCGAGATCGATGCCTTTGAGGATCGTTTTATCCGTGATGCGGACCTCGAGATCATGTACGGCGAGCATCACCCGATCGCCCCTTCCAGGCTCACCCCGAGGAGCCGCTGGGCCTCCACCGCGAATTCCATGGGTAATTCCTTGAAGACTGCCTTGCAGAAGCCGTTGACGATCAAATTGACCGCATCCTCCATGGCGATCCCGCGCTGCCGGCAATAGAACAACTGATCGTCGCTGATGCGCGTCGTGGTGGCCTCGTGGCCGACCTCCGCGCTCGCGTTCTTGACCTCGATGTAGGGGAAGGTGTGGGCCGACGAACGGTTGCCGAGCAAGAGCGAATCGCACTGGGTATAGTTGCGCGCGTCTGCGGCGCCCTTGCCGATCCGAACGAGGCCCCGATAGGCATTCTGGCCGCGGCCGGCCGAGATCCCCTTCGAGATGATGGTGCTCGTGGTGTTGCGCCCGAGGTGGATCATCTTGGTCCCGGTATCCGCCTGCTGGTAATGACGGGTCAGTGCCACGGAGTAGAACTCGCCGCGGGAGTGATCGCCCTTCAAGATACAACTCGGGTATTTCCAGGTGATGGCCGAGCCGGTCTCCACCTGGGTCCAGGAGATCCACGAACGCGCGCCCCGGCACTCGCCGCGCTTGGTCACGAAGTTGTAGATCCCGCCCTTGCCGTTTTCATCCCCCGGATACCAGTTCTGGACCGTGGAATACTTGATTCGAGCGTCCTCGAGCGCGACCAGCTCGACGACCGCGGCATGCAACTGGTTGTCGTCTCGCATGGGCGCCGTGCAGCCTTCGAGATAGCTCACGTAGCTGCCGGCATCGGCGACGATGAGCGTGCGTTCGAACTGGCCGGTCTTGGCGGCATTGATGCGAAAATAGGTCGAGAGCTCGAGCGGGCAGCGCACGCCCTTGGGGATGTAACAGAACGAGCCGTCGGTGAAGACCGCGGAGTTGAGCGTCGCGTAGAAATTGTCCGTGACCGGCACGACCGATCCCAGGTATTGGCGGACCAGGTCGGGATGATTGCGCACCGCCTCGGAAAATGAGCAGAAGATGACCCCGGCCTTGGCCAGCGTGCCCTTGAAGGTGGTCGCCACCGAGACGCTGTCGAAGACCGCATCGACCGCGACACCCGCCAGCATCTCGCGTTCGCGCAGCGGGATCCCGAGCTTCTCGTAGGTCTCGAGGAGCTTCGGATCGACCTCGGAGAGGCTCTTCGGCCCGTCCGCCTTCGCCTTGGGGGCGGAGTAATACGAGATCGCCTGGTAATCGATGGCCGGGTGTTCGACCGTGGCCCAGCGTGGCTCCTGCATCGTGAGCCAGTGGCGGTAGGCGCCCAGGCGCCATTCGCACAACCACTCGGGTTCTTCCTTCTTGCGCGAGATGAGGCGGATGACCTCCTCGCTCAAACCGGGAGGGACCGTATCCGTCTCGATCTCGGTGAAGAAGCCGGCCGCGTAGTCCCTATTGACCAGGGACTCTACCGCCAAGGACTGTATCGACTGGGGAGTTTTCGCCATCCGCCCTTACCTCGCTCGGAGACTATCCAACGTTGAAGCTCTCACCGCAGCCGCAGGTAGCCTTGACGTTGGGGTTATGGAACTTGAAGCCGGCATTCAGGCCTTCGCGAACATAGTCCATCTCGGTACCGGCCAGGAACGTGAGACTCTTCTCGCTCACCACGACCTTTATGCCGTTCGATTCGAACACCCGGTCGTCCTCGGCCACGCCTCGCGCGGCCTCGACGATGTAGGCATAGCCCGAGCAACCCGTCGTCTTGACGCCCACCCGCAGACCCACGGCCCCTTCGTGCCCGCTGAGGACGCGTTTGACGTGCGCCGCGGCGCGTTCGGTCATCGTGATCTCCATCGTTACTTCTCCTGCTTGTAAACGTTCCGGCCTGTCAACGTTCTATCTCAATGGCTCTAGCTCATTCCGGCGCCGGCCCCGGTCGCCCGCGGCGGCTGGAAGCGAATGACCCGCGCGTCCTGGCGCGCCGAGACCGACCGCACGCTCTGCGTCGCCACCAGCTCGCCGAGGGTGATGTCGCTCAGGAACTCCTCGATGCGCCGGCTCAGGTCTTCCCAGAGGTCGTGCGTCAAACAGCGCTCGCTGCCCTGGCAGTTCTTCAAGCCCTTGCAGCGGGTCGCGTCCACGCCTTCATCCACCGAGTGGATCACCTCCGCGATCGAGATCGCCTCCGCCACGCGCCCGAGCCGATAGCCGCCGCCCGGCCCGCGCGCGCTCTGCACCAGCCCGTGCTTGCGTAGCCGCGCGAACAGCTGCTCCAGATAGGCGAGCGAGATCCCCTGCCGCCCCGCGATGTCCGCGAGCGCGATCGGCCCTTGCTCGTGATGGACCGCGAGATCCAGCATCGCCGTGACCGCGTATCGCCCCCTGGTCGTCAACCGCACTGTGGGAATCTCACCGCGGGGACCCGCCCCGCATCTCCACTTGAGCAGTGCAGCATCCCATAGCTGAGTAAATTAGTCAACTATTATGGGGGAGGGTTGCGCAAAGGCCCCAACGGTTGCCAAATGGCATTGACTTTCCTATCCTTTCATAGGGCTGAGGCGTATCGAGCGTGCCATCGATCAGGCGGGGATCCGACCCTCGCAGCGGCGGCGGCGTGTCGCGGACTATGCACTCGAGCGCCTGATCCTGGAGACCGACGTGTATCAAGACTGGGAGGCCGTGCACGCGAGCTTCCCGAAATCCCGGCGGCGGGTCCGCGTCTATCCGATGGCGCTGCAATCGTCCGCTCTGGCGCGGGCGGAGCGACTGGAGTTGACCCCGTTTCGTGGACACTTCACCTTTTGGGAAGGAGGAGTCCACGATGTCGAAACGAAGAAGTGCATATCCGCCGGAGTTCCGGCGACAGATGGTCGAGTTGGTCCGGTCAGGCCG
>JALZID010000319.1 GCA_030860485.1 Pseudomonadota bacterium
TGCAATGTCCAACCCGATTGTCGTACTGTTCATATCCGGACTCCTCCTCTTCGTCGAAGTGGTCGTTTCATCCTCCACTCTGGCACATCACGATGCCGTTAGGGAGGGGAGGAGTCCATACCATTAGTCTACTCCCTCTCCAACCCGAAATCCTCGGTATAACGGTAGCGATCCTTGCCGCATCGCCCGACCCACACGCCCTCAGCATCTCGGCTAACTTCGAGCAGATAGCGGCCCTCGTCGTCCGGTCGCAAGCGGCCATACGTTTGCCCCAGCTTGCCGGTACGGGAACGGCGTTTAAGTTCTCGGCCTCGGCGCGACCGCGGTCGTCGAGCTCGAGCAACGCCTGTCCGTCGAGCAGCCGGCCATCGGCCTGCGCGGGCAGCACCGTCAGGCTCATCTCGCCGTCGCGCGTCTTGATGGTGATGCGATCGTCGTCGTCCGAGTATTGCTTGCGAGGCATATTGATCATCTGTTTCGCTTCTTGCTGGGAGGCCAACTGTCTTCCCGTGAACTCTCGGTAGTCCCTTGTGATCCGTTCGGGTTCTACTTCCTGGAAGTCCTCGCCGTAAGCAGCCTCGATCCAGTTTCGGTAGGCCCCCGGGAAGACAATCGTTCCCGGCCGCCGGAGCAACCGATCCGTTCGCCACAATACACGGGTATTGTCGTAGATAAGGTTGTGGTAGCCGTAGTCTTCGTGTTCAACCGAGATCACCATGCAGCGGGGTGACTCGAAACCCGGTGGCCGCGGCCGGTCGTGACGGTGCAGCCTACCGAGGCGTTGGAAGAGGAGATCCACCGGGCAGATTTGGGTGACGAGCCAGTCGAAATCAAGGTCGACGCTTTGCTCGACGACCTGGGTGGCAACCAGGATCCGGCCACCATCGCGCGGTGCCTCACGGCCATATTGACCAAGCGCCCAGGTTTCCTTGGCTTGGCGGTCGGCGAACCGGTAACGGGCGTGGAAGATATCCACGGGGATCGCGGTGCGTGGACGCAGGACGCGCGCAAGCCGCTGGGCGTGGTCGACCAGGTTCAATACCACCGCCACGCGGGCTCCGCGTTCGGCAGCGCCGTCGATCCGATCGACGATCACGTCGTCGGGGAAGGCATCGGGGAGCTTGACGCACTCGATCGCTACTACACGCAAAGCCGGCCGCTCGGCTTCCGGGACCTTCAGGGGCACAACCGATCCCCCTGTGGCATGCCACACGGCGGGATAGGGGGCCTCTTCAGGACTTTCCGCGCCCCAGGCGCCCAGGAGCTTGCTACGTACGCCCGAGGGGAGGGTAGCGGAGAGCAGGATGGCGCTGCCGCCGGTGTCCTTCTGCCGGCGCAATACCTCGGCAAGAAGGCCGTGCATGTAGCTATCGTAGGCGTGTACCTCGTCCACGATGAATACCGACTTGTTGATCCCGAAGCCGCGCACGAACTTGTGTCGCACGGGCAGCACCGATAGCAGCGTCTGGTCCATCGTACACACGCCGATCTGGCCCAGGAACACCCGCTTACGGCTGTGGGCGAGCCACGCCGAGCATTGGACGGCCGCCTCCTCTTCTCCCTGGGCCGTGCGGCGACGACCGGCATCGACGAGTCGCTGAAACTCCGGGTGGAAGCGCCTCTTGCCGTGGGCCAGCACCACATTGGCCGCCCCGAAAGCCAGCGCGGCGAAGGCCTCGGCGCGTTTCAGCATAGCGTTCGCCGTCGCCTGAGTCGGCAAGGCGAAGATGATGGAATCCGCCCGCCCGACCGCGAGTAAACGCCAGGCACAGGCCAGCGCCGCTTCGGTCTTGCCGCTCCGGGTCGGAGCTTCGATGAGCGTGAGTCCCCGTGTCGGGGGCAAAGTATCGACCAGCGTCTGCACGCCACGCGGCCGCTCGTCGGACTTGAGGAGGGCCTGTATCCCTGCGTAATTCTTCGCGCGAGCGGAGAGCCCAAAATGGCCGAGCCCACCTTCGCGAATGAATCTGTCCACGCTCGCTTCGGAGTAGCCTGCAAGGCTTGGGTATTCGTCCAAGTGAGCATACGGGAAGGTCTCGGCATTCGATCCGACCCAATCGCACACAGCGCAGAAGCCCGCGAGCATGGCCTGAGCCGCTCCGGCGCAAGCCGGCTGCGGATGGGGCGAAGCCAGTCCGGCAGGGGAGAGGAACAACGCGGCCAAGGCCTCCACCCATGCGGCGCGTGCCGCGCGGTCGTGGTTCATGATGCCGCCCACCGCATAGTCCGGATCAATCTCTCCGGATCAATCTCGGGGCTCGATGGAAGATCGCCGTGGTGACCCGTGACAGCCGCAAGCCAGGGGCACCAGGCGTCGCGTGCGGTGGCTTCCAGATCGTGCGTACCGTGCATCCAATCGCCAGTCTCATGCAGCGCGCGCCGTGGGATGTTTAAGCCGGTGCTTAAACTCGTACGCGATGGTGAGATTCAGGCGCCGTGCTAGGACCGTGTGGCTGCCCCCTTTTGGCCTTGAGGGCCTGGGATGGGTAGTCAACCCTCACACGGAGTTCGGGGTCAGAGTAAAGATTTCTACTTATCCACCTCGAGGGGCGGGCGCGGCGTTGGCGCCGAGCGCGAGCCCGCAGAATCCAGGATATCGCACGCAGACGCATGTCCCTACCCTTTAGATCGCCGCCCACTCGATCTTCGGCCGTGATGGTAGCGGCTCGGGCGGTTGGTGTCACCGGGGTGGGGGGTGCAGGTAGCCGATCACATGGGATCGACGTGGTCCGTCATCCCGTCAGGGATGCGGAGGTGAAGGATGAGGATCGCGATAGCGCGCGGTTTCCGCCGGACCCCGCTATTGCCGGCTGGCTGGATCCTGCTTTAGGGAACAGATCCGTGGCCCGGAGACGTGCGGGGAAGGTCGGGCACTGTACCCGACGGTCCAGCCAGTGCTTGCCGCGCGCTGTCCAGCGCGCGAGCGCGCAGCGGCCGGGCCTTTTCATCCCTTGGGAGCGCGTAGGGCTTCGGGCCGCTGTGGCGCAAGGTAGTAGCCCTTGTCATAGTAGATCGGGTCGATCTTCTCCTCCGGCACGAACTGCATGATCTCGACCGTGCCGGTGCCCTTCTCCTCCAGCTCCTTCAGCTCCTCGGGAGAGAAGGTGACGTACTGGTCCTTGGCGAACTCGTAGCGCTTCATCATGTCGGCGCGCTCGAAAGGTGGATAGGAACCTTGGCATATACCTTCTTTCAAGGTACAATAAACGACGGTGCCGATACATAGACCATTGCGTTACTTCACGCTTCCACAACGACTGCCGTGTCTGTGGTGACCGAGCTGGTGCATCGCATCGCGACATACCGCCTGCGTCGATCTTGCTAATGCAACTGTAGTTTTAAAGCTCTCCCTTCGCGTTTTGTTTTGGTTTTTCGTTGTTATGTCACGATTTAATGAACGGCGTGCGCCAACAGCACCGACGCCAGCCAGTACTTTCCTGATCGATCCCAGGCTACCGACCCGCGAGGACCCGTGGATCATCCGATATGTTCTCGCCGATCTCGACGGGACGCGGATGTCATCTTACAGCGCCTTTCATGCCCTTGAGCTATTGACAGACTGGTTCTATGACCGATTCAAGAGTGACCCACGTGTCAGCAACCAAGATGTCGTAAGCGATCTTGCTGCTCACGTTCATAGACACGCAAGCACAGAGACCTTGCTCCATTACCCAGAAGACACATTGCATAATGTAGCCAAGGCTTATGCTAAGGATAGAGCTCCCCATCTTGTATCACAGGTGCTGGGTGAAAACTTTCTGGCATCAATACCCGGGCTTCTAGAAGCTTGCGAGGAATCGTTCAGGCTTTTTCCTGGGGCGGCAGATTTTCTTATTCGCGCTCATGACACCAGAACCGCGTTCGGAATTTACACCGCCACATGCCCGCAACATACCGTCGACCGTATGATCAGGGCTGGAGAAAACCCGGAACTGGTACAGGAGATCTGGAGCCGCACCGGCCACGATCAAGAACTTGCAGGTCACTTCGCCTGGGACAACCCCACTGTCGCACAGCTGACGTTTGTCAATCTATTGCGGCCCTATAAGGATTCTAAGCCTTTCGTGGGGCCTCTTACGGCCGTTCATGAACAATATGAGCTTTCGCCTGATAGTATACTTATGATCGGTGAAGGCAGTACGGATATGGGCTGCGTACTGGAGGATCCAAGCCGTCTGGACGCGACTTCACGGCTCTACGCGCACTTCGCCTTCCAACGGCAGGGAGCCGCGATGACAGAGCGCTATGCCGCCATTAACGGTGTGCTGCGCGAAGGTCACCCGCTGGGTCTTGCCTGTTTTGAGAGGCACTATCCGCACGCAGAGAATCATCCGGGCGTCGTCGTACTCGATCATGGCTTCGAAACCCTCCTGGGCATGGTTGCCAGTGGATTCATGGTGCTGAAGCCGACACCGCCTCCATTTCGCGACTCCGATCTGGCACAACATGCTTACCGCAGGAACGCTACGCCTCGCCGTCGCCGTCTTTGATCTTGTGTTGGATTAAAAGCTGTGTCGGTACACGGCAGGACCGTGTGGCTGCCCCTTTTTGGCCTTGGGGGCCCGGGATGGGGGTGGTCAACCCTTGGGTTCCATCCGGCAGTCGCCCAGCTCGATGCGCAGGAACGCCGCGTGTCCGGCGGCGCGCGCCACGAACTCGCGCTGCACGGCGTAGGCCTCGCGCTCGCGGCGGTTGTAGTCCTCGCACGCGGTGGGGTCGAACTTGCCGCTGAGGTCCTGAAGATAGTGCACCATCTCGTGGACGATGATGCTGCGCACGAAGGGGGTGTCCCGATCGCGCAGGCGCTCGTCGATGTAGATGTGGCCGTCGTTGTCGTACCAGCCGAGCGCCGAGCATTTGCGGCCCCCGCAGGCGTGCTCCACGAAGAAACCCTGCTCGACGTAGCGCAGCTCCGGCGGTGCCGGTGGCGCGGGGTAATGGGACAGGGTCACAGCCCAGCTCAGGAGCGCCGCGAGGACATCGGTGGAGTCCATATCGCTTCCTCCCCGGGACCCGCCGCGTGCGCCTGACTATCGGGGCGCGCTTTGCGCGGCGTCCGCCGACTACGATACCATTGGGCGATACCAAGAGGGGTGCCCGCGCCGCGAGATCGCGGGTCCCATTCGTCACCTCGCCCCCGGAGTTCCCTATGCAACCAGCCCGCCACAGCGATCTCCCCAGCACAGATCTCCCTGGCACCGGCGCCGAGAGGGTGAGCCCCGAGGTGGTAAACCCCGCTCCTCTGCGGCGCCAGAGCATCGGCGTCAAGGTGGGCGCGGTCACCATCGGGGGCGGCCACCCCATCGTGGTGCAGTCGATGACCAATACCGACACGGCCGATGCCCTGGCCACCGTGCGCCAGGTGCAGGCCCTGGCGGCAGCGGGCTCGGAGCTGGTGCGCATCACGGTCAACACCGAGGAAGCGGCGCGCCAGATCGGTCGGATCCGCGAGCTTCTCGATGCCGCGGGCTGCCGGGTGCCACTGATCGGCGATTTTCATTACAACGGCCACCTCCTGCTCACCCGCTATCCGGACTGTGCCGAGGGCCTGGCGAAATACCGCATCAACCCCGGCAACGTCGGTTTCAAGCACAAGCGCGACAGCCAGTTCGCGACCATGATAGAAACCGCCATCCGCTACGACCGGCCGGTGCGCATCGGCGTCAACTGGGGCAGCCTGGACGGCGAGCTCCTGACGCGCATGATGGACGACAACGCCCGGCTCAGCGAGCCCAGAGACGCGCGCGAGGTGACCCGCGAGGCCTTGATCGTCTCGGCCCTGGAAAGCGCCCGGCGTGCCGAGGCGATCGGCCTCGCCCGCGACCATATCGTCTTGTCCTGCAAGGTAAGCGGGGTGCAGGACCTCATCGCCGTCTATGCCGATCTGGGCGCGCGTTGCGATTACGCCCTGCATCTCGGCCTCACCGAGGCCGGCATGGGGTCGAAGGGGATCGTGGCCTCGGCGGCCGGGCTCGCGATCTTGTTGCAGAAGGGGATCGGGGACACGATCCGCATCTCGCTGACCCCGGAGCCCGGCGGTGATCGGACCACGGAGGTGATCGTGGCCCAGGAAATCCTCCAGACCATGGGTTTCCGATCGTTTACCCCGCTTGTGATCGCCTGTCCCGGCTGCGGCCGGACCACGAGCACCGTGTTCCAGGAGTTGGCCGACAAGATCCAGTTTTTCGTTCGCAGCCAGATGCCGATCTGGCGCGAGCGTTACGATGGGGTCGAGGACATGAGTCTGGCCGTCATGGGCTGCGTGGTCAACGGGCCGGGCGAGAGCAAGCACGCCGACATCGGGATCAGCCTGCCCGGCACCGGCGAGGTGCCCGCGGCCCCGGTTTTCATCGATGGCGAGAAGGCCATGACCCTGCGCGGGGAAGGCATCGCGGAGGAGTTTCAGCGCATCGTGGAGGAGTACGTCGAGCGTCGCTACGCGCGCAGGGGATGAGCCCCTGATGAGATCCTGAGGGGGTTAACCCATGCCGGAAATCCTTGCGCGGCTCGAGAGAGAACACCGCAATTTCGCCCGCCTGCTCGACCTCCTCGACGGCCAGCTCGCGCTGCTCGGGCGCGGCGGGAACGCCGATTTTCGGATCATGTCCGACATCATGCAGTACGTCGGCGTCTACCCGAGCATGGTGCACCTCCCGACCGAGGAAATGGTCGTCCGCTGCCTCATCGACCGGGATGCTGCACAAGCCCGGGTCGGGGGCGCGCTTCTCGCCGAGCACGATACCCTGCGCCAGCTCGGGCATGCCTTCAACGACCTCGTGCAGGGCGTCCTGGGTGGCGCCATCATACCGCTCGATAGGGTCCGTTCCGTCGGCCACGAATATCTGGATCTCTGCCGTGGGCATGCCCGCCTGGGGGAGAGAGAGGTCTTCCCGCGTGCGCGGGAGGTGCTGGCGGCGGAGGACTGGGACCGGCTCCGGGCCGAGATCACCTCGGCCACCGATCCCCTGTTCGGCGACATCGTCGACCAGTCCTACAAGCACCTGTACGAGATGATCCAGCGCGAGCGCTGAGGGTTTGTGAAAGCAGCGCCGGCGCTCGGGAACCTCGGATTTCTCGCCTCGCATCGCGGCACCAACGTCCAGGCGGTCCTCGATGCCTGCAAGACCGGGCGTCTCGGGGCCCGGCCCGCGGTCGTCATCGGCAATAACCGGGACGCCGACGTCCTGGCGCGGGCACGGCGCGCGGGCGTACCGGCCTACCACTTGAGCGCGGAGACCCACCCCGATCCCGAGGCGCTGGATCGGACCATCCGCGATACGCTCATCCGCCACGGCGTCGGCCTCGTGGTCCTCGCCGGCTACATGAGGAAGCTCGGTCCGGGGACCCTGGCCCAGTACGTTGGGCGGGTCGTCAACATCCACCCCGCCCTCTTGCCGGACTTCGGAGGGCTGGGGATGTACGGCATGCGGGTCCACGAGGCGGTGCTCGCATCCGGGGCACGCGAGACCGGTGTCACGATCCATCTCGTCGATGGGGACTATGACCGGGGCGCGATCCTCGCCCAGTGCCGGGTACCGGTCCTCGCGGACGATAGCCCGGGATCCCTGGCCGCCCGTGTCCTGGCCCGCGAGCATGGTTTCCTGGTCGAGACCCTGGAGCGCATGCTCGCCGGTGAGCTGGCTTTGCCCGGCGTGGCCCCTCTCGGGTAGCACGCGCGCGCGATGCCGTCAGTACGCCGTCCCTCGACGAGCGTCAGCGTGATCGGCCATCCCGCGATCGCGCCCGATGCACGACGCGCTGCGAGACGGGTCTGGATTTCCGTGACCAGCCTTTCGAATTCCTCTTTGCAGCGCTTCATGGAAAGCGTCTGCCCGCTTCAGGTCGAACATGGGCTTGCGCCATGGAGCAGGTCACGTCCAGTGCGCGTTCGTTCTGGGCGCTGGCTATTCGATGGAGGCGGGTGCCCTTCAGAAACTCGCCCGCAGGGTGATGAGGACGCTGCGGCCGGGGAGGGGGGCGATGTCTTTCAGGAAAGAGGTATGACGCCTTTCTTCCTCGTCGAGGAGGTTGGTGCCCCGCAGCGCCACCGTGAGATCGGCCGGCTTGGTGCCGAAGGTGTAACCGACCCCGAGATCGACCTGCGTGTACCCGTCGGTCTCGGTCTCGAGCGATGGGTTGTCGGTTTGCTTGGCGACGCGCATGACCTCGAAATCGCCGGTCCAGGCCCCGAGTCGGTAATCGAGGCCTCCGCCGAAACGCGGCGGGGTGATGCGCGGGAGATCGTCGCCGTCGGTCAGCTTGCCGCGTACATAGTCCGCGAAGAGCCGGACATCAAGGTCGCCGTAGCTCGTGTCCTCGAAGATCCCGAAAACGGTCTCGGCCTCCGCGCCGTAAAAGATGGCATCGTCCTGCACGAAGTTCAGGCTGAGCAGATCACCACCGGGAACCAGCTCGCCTTCCTCGTCCACGCGGTCGGCGACCCCATCGCCGTTTTCATCGACGGAATCGGCGAAGATGAAGTCCTCGATGAGATTGGCGAAGGCCGAAACGCGCAAGGTCCAGCGCCC
>JALZID010000320.1 GCA_030860485.1 Pseudomonadota bacterium
CACCGCCGCCGGCCAACTCGTACACTGAAGCGATCCAGCCCATTTGTAGTGGAGACCTTTTGACCGCGTAGCCCAATCTATGCGCCTTCCAGGCTGGGTACCCCCTCCAGTTGAGAAAAATGGGCTAGGGTCGGAACCGTAAGAGACAGTGCAATGTATGGGTTGTTTTTGAGTTGGTTTGACGGCGGCACGACAGGGTGTTTGCCTGAGTCATAAACGACTCGGCATCCGTGCCGAGTGGGGGAGGAGAAGAGCCTAATCGGTCAACGCGCGTAAGGCGGAAAGGGGGGAAGGCGCTTTTTTGCGTTCCGCCGTGTGGCTGGGGGCCGAAGCGGCCCGTGCGGCGGAACGTCCTGCGGACATCGGCCCTACCGATGCCACTCTTCCGATTGGAATGGAGATGGCCTACCGATGGCGCGACCGGGAGCAGAATGAACGCATGCGGCGGAACGCCCTCAAAGCGGGCTGGCGCCCCGGCACATGCCCGTCGCTGTGAGTCGGTACGCGGTCCGTTGACCGGTACGGGGTCCCTGTTCCGTCTGCCCCGCATGGAATTACAAGCTCGCTTTTAGGAAATGCTTGGCGTAGTCGGTGATGATGCCGGTGACGCCGCGTGACAGGACCTCGTCCAGGGCCGTGAGGAAGGTATCGATGTGCTCGCGTTGGGCGATCAAGGGCGGCTCGAGGCGGATCACATTGCGGTTGTATTCGGTGAAGGCCACGAGCATACGGTGGTCCTTGAGAAGCAGGCTCCCGACGAAGCCGCACAGGCTGCCTTTGAGCTTGTCGTCGAGCAGCGAGACGATGGGGCGTATGGCCATGGGCAGCGTCTGGCTGAAGTCCTGGAACTCGATCCCCACCATGAGCCCGAGCCCGCGCACCTCCTTGAGGAGCTTCGGATGCTTGGCCTGGAGGCCCCTGAGCCCCTTGAGGAGATACGCCCCCTGCCGGGCGCTGTTCTCGATGAGCCCCTCGTCATAAAGGACATTCAGGGCCTCGATGGCCGTCGCGCAGGCCTCGCCGATCCCGCCGAAGGTCGCGGGGCCGTGGATGAGCGCGGTCTTGGGTGTCCCATAGGCCTTCATGTACAGCGCCCGGCGCGCGATCATGGCCCCGATCGCCGTCTTGCCGCCACCCAGCGACTTGGCGAGGGTCACGATGTCGGGGACCACACCCTCGTGCTCGAACGCGAAGAACCGGCCGGTACGCCCGACACCGCACTGGACCTCGTCCGCGAGCCACACCACCCGGTACTGATCGCATAACCGGCGCACCTCGCGCCAGTAACCGGGTGGCGCCAGCACGATCCCGCCTCCCCCCTGCACCGTCTCCAGAACCAGCACCCCGATCGACGGGTCGCGCTTGAGCGCGGCCTCGAGCGCCTGCGCATCGCCGAACGGTATCCGGACGCGGTTATCCAGGAGCCGGAAAGTGGATTGATAAAACTCCGAATCGGTCACCGACAGGGCCGCGCGGGTCTTGCCGTGGAAGGACCGCTCGGCGTAGGCGATGGTGGAGCGCTCCCGCCCCTGGACCTTCTCGGCCAGCTTCAAGGCCGCTTCTACGGCCTCCGACCCGGCCGAGCCCAGGAACACCATATCGAGATCACCAGGGGCGATGCTCGCCAGGTTCCTGGCCAGCGCGCTCGCATACTGGGACATGAAGGCGATCGCGATCTCGTGGCGCTTCTCGTCCTGAAAACGCTTGCGGGTCGCGAGGATGCGGGGATGATTGTGCCCGAGCGCGAGCGATCCGAAACCGCCGAAGAGGTCCAGGATGCGCCAGCCGCGCTTGTCGGTGTAATACATCCCCTCGGCGCTCTCGATCACCACCTCGTGGAAGCCGAGGAGCCTGAGGAAATGGTACTGGCCGGGGTTCAGATGCGCGCGGAAGAGATCGGCGGTCTCTGTGACCGTGAGGGCCTTGGCATCTTCGACGCTTAGGAGATCGGGTCTCGGGATCGCGGGGGGTTCCCCTTCGGGGGAGTAAAAGGGTGCTGGCTCGGCTCTTGTGGCCATCATCGTCGTGCGCGGGGGTGCAAGCCCCTGGTGCCTCCTTGGGTATTGAATTGGAAAGTTAGATCGGGCCGGCGCCGGTCTCAACCCCAGGCGCCGTGCGAGATCCGAACTCATGCGCCCCTCGGGATCGATGTCCTCCAAAACGCGCCGGAACTCCGCGAGTCTTGGGTACATGGCCTCGAATATCGGACGGGGCAGGCAGGCGTCTTTCGCGAGGTACACGCGCCCACCGTGATCGCTCGTTACGGCCGCGAGCCGGCTCAATAAATCCTGCGTCCCCGCCCGGTGCGGGAAGTCCAGCGCCAGCGTATAACCGCGCAAGGGGAAAGAGATCAATCCCCGACCGTCGCCGCCCAAGGTCTTGAGCACCGCGAGGAACGACGCCGCGCGCGCGCACACGATCTCTTCGAGCAGCCTCTGGATACCCGGACGCGCGGCCTGGTCCGGTATCACGCATTGAAACTGATAGAATCCTCGCCTGCCGTACAGGCGATTCCAGTCCAGGAGCGCGTCCAGGGGATAGAGGAAACGCTCGACGAGTGTCGTCCGGGTCCGGCCCCCGCGCGGGATGCGGTGGTAATAAGCGCTGTTGAAGGCGGCGATGCCCCAGGGATTCAGGACCGCCGCGGGGAGATCCAAAGGCAGGCGCAAGCGCCTCCGCGGGCGCGCCGGCAAGGGCGTCTCGGCGGGCTCGGCCGTCTCCAGGACCCCGCGACCGAGCCGCCCGGCGCGTGCCAGGCCGTCGATCCACGCGACAGAATAGGTCGTCGCGCCGCGCGCTTCCTCGAAGGCCTCGAAGAATCCCGTGAGGTGGGGGATGCGCCGTTCCCTTACCACGACGGCATTGGAAGGCACGCGCCTGAGCGCGAAGCACACGGCCAGGATCACGCCGGTCAAGCCCAGTCCGCCGATCGTCGCGTTGAACCACTCGCCCCGTTCTTGCGGGCCGAGGCGCGCCACCTCTCCGCACGGCAGCAAGAGGTCGATCCAGCGCACCTGATCGCCAAAGCTGCCATGGCGATCGTGGTTCTTCCCGTGGATGTCGTTCGCGACCGCGCCGCCGATGGTGGCGTAGCCGGTGCCCGGGCTCACCGGGGCGACGAAACCGCGCGGCAGGAAGTCTCTCATCAGATCGTGGAACGTCACCCCGGGCTCGCACACGATCTCGCCACTCTGGGGGTCGAAGGATAGGACGCGGTTCAAGCCCGCGGTCAGGATCACCCGCCCGCCGCTGTTGAGCGCGGCGTCGCCGTAGCTGCGGCCACCGGCATGGCAGATGAGGCCGTGGTTATCGCGGGTGTGCCTCAGGGTATCGATGAGGGCTTCGCGGCTGTGCGGCGCGCAGGCGAGCGCCGGGGCCCGGGTCAGGCGCCCGAAGCCGCAGAGATCTACGGCCTGCCAATGCATGTCGAAGGACGTGGTATCAGATGGCGAGCCAGACGATGGCCAGCGCCGAGGCGCCGATCCACCAGCTCATCCGGTCGCGGAGGGCGAAAACCACGGGGTCTTCGTGCACCCACCCGCGGTGGGCGAAGATCCATAGGCGGCCGATCCAATAGAGCAAGAGCGGACAGAGCAACCACAGGACCTCGGGCCGGCTGTAGGCCGCATAGCCGCCATCCTGCACGATATACAGCGCCAGCACCAGCACCGCGATCTGCCCACTCGAAGCCCCGAGGCTCTGCACCATCTCGAGGTCGCCTCGGCGATAGCCGCGTCCCTTGACCCGCTCTTCCGCGAGCGACTGCATAGCCGACAGCTCCGCACAGCGCTTGGCCATGGCCAGGCTCAGGAAGATGAACATCGAGAAGGCCAGGAGCCAGAACGAATGGGTTTCTGCGATCGCCAGGGTGCCCGCGACGATGCGAATGCTATAGAGCCCGGCCAGCACCACCACATCGAGCATGAGCACGCGCTTCAATCGCAGCGAATAGGCCATGGTCATGAGATAGTACACGCCCAACGCCGCGCCGAACGCCGGCGGCAAGGTCATGAGCGCAAGCGCGAAGGCGAGGATCAGGGTCACGGGGATCAAGAGGCTGCCGCGCACCACCGAGATCCGCCCGGCGGCGAAAGGCCGCCGCCTTTTCTGGGCATGGTGTCGGTCGGCATCGAGGTCGAGCAGGTCGTTCAGCAGGTACACGCTGGTGGCGCACAGGCTGAAGATCGAGAAGGCCAGCGCCGCGTCCAGCAGGAGCGCGAGATCGTGGACCTTATGCGAGGCGATGAGGGGTACGAACACCAAGAGGTTCTTGATCCACTGGTGCGGCCGCATGGCGCGCAGGTAATCCTTGACAGGAGCCTTGCCATCATCGAACGACCGCTCCAGGGTCGCCAGGCGTTCGGCCCCCGCCTTCACGCCCCGGTCAGGGGCGACCACCACCGCGCGGCGCGCTTCCGACCATACCTCGAGATCCTTGCGCGAGTTCCCGGCATAATCATAGCCGTGGGCGCCATAATCGGCCGTGAGTCGGGCGCGCTTGTCGGTTCCGGAAAGGTTGGTCGTGTCGTCGGTCGCGAGCACCTGCTCGAAAAGATCGAGGTAGGCGGCGACCTCGCGTGCGTATTTCTGGTGAGTGGCGGTCACCAGTACCAGGCGGCGGCCGGCGGCTCGCTGCTCGCGCAGGTAATGCAAGAAGGGGCCGTGGTAGGGCAGGAGCGTGACATCGAGATCCACGCGTTGCGCGATCCGGTGCTTGAGATAGGCCTTGCCCCGCATGAGCCACACGGGGATCAAGAACAGATAGGCGACGTTCTTTCTGAGCAACGCAAACAGCGATTCCACGAACAGATCGGAGCGGATCAGGGTACCGTCCAGATCGACGCACAGCGGGACGGGATCCGCCGGCCCGGCCGGCGCGTCGCGGGGGTCATGGCGGGCTGCGCCCGGCTCCGCATCGCGCTTTGGATTGAGCCGACGCGTGCTCATGGGCAGTTCATCGTGGCAATAGGCGACCGCCACGGCCGGCCGACCTCGTGAGCCACGGGTGCGGTTACCCCCGCGTTAATCGCATGCCCCGCGTTGATCGCATGCATCGACTTGACCCCTCTCGCCGCTGTCCCCAAAATAGCCTGAGGCAGGTTTCATGCCCCTATCGCGTGTCGAGCGCTGTCTGGCTCTGGTCTTGCCTGTCGCGGGCCCGAGCGTTGGGAATTCCAACCGATCCAGCGCCGCGCCGCGAGAAGGGGTCGGGCTCTTCCCCATCACCATAGCATCGCACGACAACCCCTGACACCGATGACGAACCTGCGCGTTCTTGACGTACCCGCCGTTGGATCCGCTACCGCGCGCCTCTGGTCGGAGAGGCTGGCCGTACGCGCGGCATTCATCGTCTTTCTCGTCGTCCGGCTCGTGGCCTTGGCTAACGACCCGCTCCTGGAGGACCACGACAGCGTCTCCTACCTGCAGAGCGCGAAGGCCCTGCTGAGCCTCGATCCGGACCGGATCATCGGCCTGTCCCCCGACGCCAACCTCTTCTATCCGTTCCTCACCGCCGTCTTGGGCGCGGCCGTCGGTTCGATCGAGAGCGGGGCCAGGCTCGGCTCGCTCTTTCTGAGCTACCTCTTGCTCACCCGCTTCGAGGGTATCCTCTATCTCGCCGCCGTACCCGCTTTCCAACTCGCCCATTTTATCGTGACAGAGCCGCGGCGCTATGATCTCCGGCGTCTCGGCCTTTGGGCCATGGCCTTCGTGCTGACGTTCTGCGCCGTCGCGGCCATCCAGGTGTGGCGGGTGAGCGAGCGACTCGGGTATTTCGCCCTGAATGGCCGCCAGACCTGGGCGGTGATCCTCCATGAACCGGGCGGCAAGTCCTATGAGGAACGCATGCGCGGCCTCGATTACAGCCCCACCCAGATCAATCGCGAGTATCTGCACGAGCATCCGGAGGCACTGGGCCGGTTGGTGTCGCAGGCCGACTACGGCGCGACCCTCAAGGCCTATGCGAAGGGCATCTACGTCAACCTGGGGACGCTCTGGGATCGACACCTCGGGTCGATGCTCGGTCCGCTCGCCTTGGTGTTCTTCGCCTTCGGTCTAGTGAAGGTCTCCCGGCGCGGGGGCATCGTCCAGGTTTCTGCCGTGCTCGCCTTTCTGGGCCTCGGGGTATCGGCGCCCCTGGCCCACGACGAGGGCCTGGTCTCGCTCCGCCATTTCGCCGTGATCGGGCCGCTCTGCATGCTCATCGAGGGCATCGGGATCGTCGCGCTCGCGCAGGCGATCGCCTGCGCCCGGCGTCGGCCCGGCAAGCGCGCCCGCCTCATCGCCTTCGGGCTCGTGGCGCTCGCCATCGGCACGGTGCTCGTACCGCTCTCTAGGCTCATGTTCCTCCCCGATCGGCACAACGGCGAATACCGGCCCGCGGATTTCACGATACCGGCCAGGCTCGTGCATGACATCACCACCGGGGAGCTGCACCGGCCGGCGCGTATCGCGGCCAGAAAGGGCTATTTCACTTATTTCAGCGACAGCGAACGGGTCGCCGTGCCCTACGCCGATTACGAAAGACTCGTAAATTATCTGGCGCGGAATCGCGCCGATTTCCTGTTCCTGGAACACCGGGAGATCAAGGGCTACCCGTTCCTTGCGCGTTTCGCCGCGGGCCGCACGAGCCTCGAGTTCGAACGGCTGTACCAGGGGCAGGACGCGGCGGGGAACCCCCTCGATCTGTATCGGTTCCTGCTCGATACGGGAGGCGCGATGGCACCGCCCCGGCACCAACGATGATGTGCGACACACGACCAACCCATGGGAGCTTTTCGATGCAGAAGTACATACCTTTGATCCTGGCTGTGGTGACGACCAACGCCCTGTCTCAGTTGCTCTTGAAGCAAGGGATGTTGACCGTAGGGACCTTCGATTTCTCGACCGGTGTCTTGATGCAGACGCTGCCGCGAGTCATGCTGAACCCGTACGTGATCGGCGGCCTCTTGACCTTGGTGTTCAGCATGGCCTTGCACCTCATGGTTCTGTCGCGGGTCGAGATCAGCTTCGCTTATCCGTTCTTGAGCGTCTCCTATGTCATCGTCCTGCTCGCGGGCTACTGGTTCTTTGGCGAAAATATCGGTTTCATGCGCATCGCGGGCATCGGGTTCATCTGTCTCGGGACCTATTGCATCGCGCAGACCTAGATTACTATGAAACACATCATCTTCGGCGGCGACGGTTTCGTCGGCCGGTATCTCGCTCGGGACCTGCAGACGCTCGGCGAAGAGGCCGTGATCTGCGATATCCGGCAGAGCGAGCTCCCCATCTATCCCAGGGCGCAATTCGTCCACACCGACATCACCGACCTCCAATCCTTGGAACAAGCGCCGGTCGGGGTGGACGACATCGTTTACAACATGGCCGCGCGCATGCTGCACCCCATCGTCTCGCGGCGCGAGCGCAAGGCGTATTTCTTTTCGGTCGACTATCAGGGCGCGGCCAACGTGATCGATCTCATGAGCCGTAGGGGGTGTAACAAGCTCATCCAGTTCAGCACCGACATGGTGTACGGCTTTCCGCTCGTCGCCCCGCCGATCCGCCCCGACCACCCGCGCAATCCCATCGGCGAGTATGCCGACAGCAAGCGCGTGTGCGAGGACCTGTGCATGCAGCGGCGCGTGGACGGCCTCGATGTCTCGATCTTCCGGCCGCGGCTCATCATCGGCCCCGGGCGCCTGGGGATCCTGACCAACCTGTTCCGCTGCATCGAGCACCACCTCCCGGTCCCCCTGATCGGCGACGGCTCCAACCACTATCAGATGATCTCGGTCTTCGACTGCGCAAGCGCGGCGCTTCTATCGGCACAGAAAGGCGTGGTCAACGGGGAATTCAACCTCGGGTCGAAGAACCCACCCTCCGTGCGTGAGCTGCTCGGGAAGGTCATCGAAGCGGCGGGGTCCCGGTCGTTCCTCGTCTCGACCCCCGCGGGGCTCGTCAAGCGCGTGCTCGCGGCGTTGGATGTGATCGGGCTCTCGCTCCTGGTCCCCGAGCAATACGAGATCGCCGATACCGACTTCATCGTGGACATCGAAAGCACCGAGCGCAAGCTCGGTTGGGTCCCGCAATACGACGACGCCACCATGCTGATGGGCGCCTACCGCGAGTACCAGACCGGCTCACACAACCGGATGGTCGAGGCGCACTGAGCCATCCGGATCGGGGGCGCTCTGCGCGCCCGGCCAGATGCGGTGCGCTTGGCAGCGTCTTCCGAGGCCCCGGCTTCCTTGCGGGCCTCGTAGAGTTCCTGGTTGATGGTCGTCATCGGGTCTTATTCGATAGTGTGAATCGGCCCTCCACGCGCTCGTCCAGCCGCGCGAAGCGTTCTTCGATCCATGCCTACCGGTTCGCGCCACCTATTCGTCTCTGGCACAATCATTGGCACCGTTTATTTCGAAGGTCGCACGATATCCGCTTCGTGCGAACTGCCCAAGGTGCCCGGAATGGGGTCAACCGGATAGGCATGCTTCGATCTTCGCGAGGCGTTCGTCAATCCGCTGGAGCCGCTCTGTCTCCCGTACCGCCTCAATGGCCTCCACCGCCGCCAGGATAGGAAATTCAAAGCAGTTGCGCAAACACAGTGTCTGCTCGACGGGGGGCGGGGGCGCACCGGCTCGCGACGGCGCTATTTAGTTAGGCACACTTCGGCGGGGTCGGAGATCAAACCGTACGGTCGAGTCGCGCGGCCTCCTCGCCACACACCACACAACCCGGATCGCGGGCGATACGGGCGGCTTGCCACACCATGCAGAGGGCGTCGAGCCTCAAGAGACGGCCTTCGAGCGTCTGTCCGGCGCCGGTCAGGAGCTTCAAGACCTCCATTGCCTGCACACTGCCGATGATCCCGACGAGCGGCGCCGCGACGCCGGTATCGGTACAGCGCTCGGGAAGATCGGCGATCTCGGGATAGAGGCAGGCATAGCAGGGGCCCCGACCGGGGCAGAGGACCATGACCTGGCCTTCGAAGCGAACGGCGGCGCCGGAGACCAGCGGCTTCCCGGCGCCAAGACAGGCCCGATTGATGGCGTAGCGGGTGTCGAAGTTGTCGCTGGCATCGACCACGATGTCGCAGCGCCGGGCGAGGACGCCTAGCTCATCGTCCGCGAGGCGGCAGAGGACGGGGGTGATGCGGCAGTCCGGGTTGAGTCTCGCGAGGCGTGCAAAGGCCACCTCGACCTTGTCCCGCCCGAGATCACCGGTGTCGTAGAGCACCTGGCGCTGGAGGTTCGCGAGGTCCACGCGATCGGAATCGGCCAGAACGAGGTGCCCGATGCCGGCGGCCGCGAGGTACAGGCAGACCGCCGAGCCGAGCCCGCCGAGGCCGACGATGAGGACCGTGGCGGCGAGGAGCCGCTCCTGGCCTTCTAGGTCGATCTCCGGCAGGAGGATATGCCGGCTGTAGCGCAGGAGCTGGTCGTTATTCACGCAGCACTGCGCGAAGCCCCCCCCGGCGGTAGGCATGATAGCGCGCCGCAAGGCGCAAGAGCGCCTCCGGCGCGTGTCTCCGCTTCCAGGCCCCGGCAGCATACTTGTTGGCCTCCGAGCGCGTCGGATAGATGTGGATGGTGCCGAGGACCTTGTTGAGCCCGAGCCCGTGGCGCATGGCGGTGATGTACTCGCCGATGACCTCGCCGGCAAGGCTGCCGACGATCGTGACGCCCAGGATGCGATCCTTGCCCGGCACCGTGAGGACCTTGACGAAGCCCTCGGTCTCGCTGTCGGTGATGGCCCGATCCAGGTCTTCCAACCCATAGCGCGTGACCTCGAAGGCCACGTCCCGCTGTCGCGCCTCGTCTTCATTCAAGCCGACTCGCGCGATCTCGGGATCGGTGAAGACGGCATACGGGATCGCGGAATAATCGGCCTTGAAACGCCTGAGCCCCCCGAACAGGGCGTTGACCGCGGCATACCACGCCTGATGGCCGGCGACATGGGTGAACTGGTAGGGCCCGGCCACATCCCCGCAGGCATAGATATTGGGATAGAGGGCCTCCAGATATTCATTGGTCTCAAGGGTGCGGGCCGGGCTCAGGGGGATCCCGAGCGCTTCGAGCCCATAGCCCGCGGTATTCGCCACGCGCCCGACCGCCACCAGGACCACGTCGAATTCGATCCGCACCTCCCGACCGCCGTGCTCGCAGACGAGCACCTTTTGGCTACGCTCGCTCACAAAGCGTAGCGCGCGATGTCCGACGCACACGCCGATCCCTTCCGACGCGAAGCGCTTGGCGACGATCTCCGAGACCTCGGGGTCTTCCCGCGGCAGGATCCTAGGCAGCATCTCGACCTGGGTGACCCGCGATCCGAGCCGCGCGAAGGCCTGGGCCAGCTCGCAGCCGATGGGTCCGCCGCCCAGCACCAAGAGGCGCCCGGGCCGCGCCCGCAACCCCCACACCGTGTCGGAGGTGAGATAGCCGATGGTCTCTATCCCCTCGATCGGCGGGATGGCGGGCTTGGCGCCGGCGGCGATCACGATGGCGCGGGTGGTGATGCTTCTGCCGTTCACCTCAACCTCATAGGGCGAGACGATGAGCGCCTCGCCTTTGAGGCACTCGACGCCCAGGCCCTCATAGCGCGCCACCGAATCGTGGGGCTCGACCGCTTCGATGACCCGCGCCACGCGCGCCATCACCTCGCCGAAGTCGAGCTCCGCGGTGGCGCGGCGCAGGCCGAAATCCTGCGCGCGCCGCATGTCGCCCAGAAGGCGGGCAGTGCGGATGAGGGCCTTGGAGGGCACGCAGCCGGTATTGAGACAATCGCCGCCCATCTTGTCTTTTTCAATGAGCGTGACCTTGGCCCGCACGGTTGCCGCGATGTAAGCAGTGACGAGCCCGGCCGAGCCCGCCCCGATCACCACGAGGTTGCGCTCGAATTGCGACGGCCTCGGAAAGCGCTCCAGGCGTTTCCTCTCCTGGAACCAACGGACCGCACGCTTGGCGAGGAGCGGAAAGACCCCGAGCAGGGTGAAGGCCAGGATGAGCCCGGGCGAGAGGATCCCCCCGAGGGACTCGATGGCCCCGATCTCGCGCCCGGCGTTCACGTACACGAGCGTTCCGGGCAACATGCCGATCTGGCTCACGAGAGCAAACGTAGAAGCCCCGAGCGGCGTGAGGCCCATCAGTAGGTTGATAACGAAAAACGGGAAGATCGGGACGAGCCGTAAGGTAAAGAGATAAAACGCGCCATCCCGTTCGATCCCGGAATTGATGGCGCTTAATTGTCTTCCGAAGCGCCGCTGCACGAAATCACGCAGCAGAAAACGGGCGGAGAAAAACGCCAGCAGGGCACCGAGCGTGCTCGCGAAGGATACGATGACCGTGCCCCACAAGAGCCCGAAGAGTGCGCCCGCGACCAATGTCATGAGCGCCGCGCCCGGCAGGGACAGCGCGGTCACCGCGACATACAGGCCGAAGAACCCGAGCGCCGCGGACAGGGGATGTGCGTCCCGATACGACTCGATGGCCGCCCGCTGGGCCCTGAAATAATCGAGGCTCAGGTACTGGCCGAGGTCTAGGACGAAGAACGCGGCGACCAGCACGGCGATCCCCGAGGCGAAGAGCGCGCGCTTCATCGCCAGCGCCTCGGCCCGGCACCCTGTGCCCGCGCGGCAAGAACAACACTGATGGTCTTGAGAAGCGCTTTACCGGGCGTCATGGGGCTCTCCAGCGGACGAGATGGGAGCGCATTATATCGTCAGGCCGCGAACCCCCATATATGGACTCCTCCGATTTGCAAGCATCTCGCTCGTTGACGGCAGAGGTCGGTAGCGCAGTTGCTCCCATATATCCGGCCTGTTGGTGAGGCCTTGGTCGCCTCTGGCCCTGAT
>JALZID010000321.1 GCA_030860485.1 Pseudomonadota bacterium
TGGAACGCGATGGCCATGGTGATCCAGGCCAACCGCGAGCACGCCGGGCTCGGCGGACACATCGCGAGCTTCGCCTCCAGCGCGACGCTTTACGACATCGGATTCAACCACTTTTTCCATGCCCCAGCAAGGCGCACGGGGGCCATCTCGTGTTCATCCAAGGCCACTCGGCGCCGGGGATCTACGCCCGTGCCTTCATCGAGGGACGTATCGAGGAAGATGACCTCAGGCGCTTCCGCCAGGAGGCGATCGGGCCCAGGCTGTCGTCCTATCCCACCCCTGGCTCCCCTGGCTCACACCCATCATGGCGATCTATGGCGATCTATCAGGCGCGCTTCATGCGCTACCTCGATGATCGCGGGCTCCTGGCCACGGAGGGGCGCAAGGTATGGGCCTTCGTCGGCGACGGCGAGACTGACGAGCCCGAATCCTTGGGCGCCATCAGCCTGGCGGCGCGCGAGCGGCTCGACAACCTCATCTTCGTCGTCAACTGCAACCTCCAGCGCCTGGACGGCCCGGTGCGCGCCAACGGCAAGAGCATCCAGGAGCTGGAGGTCGTGTTCCGCGGCGCGGGCTGGAACGTCATCAAGGTCATCTGGGGCGCCTACCGGGACCCGCTCATCGCCCGCGATACCAGCGGGCTTCACCGAGCTCAGGCACGAGGGTCTCGCCTGCGAGCGGTGGAACGCTTTGCACCCGGACTCGGTCCGAAGGATCGAAGGATCAGCTATGTCGAGTCGTGTCTCGCGAGCCGGGAGGGGCCGGTCGTGGCCGCGACCGACTACATGCGGAGCTACGCCCATCAGATCCGCGCCTTCGTGCCCAGGCGCTATGTGGTCCTCGGCACCGACGGTTTCGGCCGCAGTGATACGCGCGAGCGGCGGCGGTTCTTCGAGGTGGATCGCGATTACATCACCCTCGCGGCGTTGACGGTCCTGGCGGAGGAGGACACGGTGCCGCGCGGCCTCGTGTCCGAGGCCCTCGAGAAATACGGGATCGATCCTGAAAGACCCGATCCCTCCGTAAGTTTATTCTACGGTTTCTTTGTATTATTGATACGTATTGTAAAGGTGAGCGAACGGTGCTGAAGGCAGGGATCTTTCTGGATGTCGAGAATCTGAGCCGCAACGGCGGCTGGGGCATGCGTTACGACGTGTTACGCGAGTTGGTCCAGGCCCAGGGGGCCATCGTGGTGCGGGCCAACGCCTATCTGGCGGTGGACCGCGAGCGGGAACAGGAAGACGAGGACGCGCGTCAGCGCGGCGAGGAGTACCGCAACGCGATCCGCCGCATGGGTTTTCACCTGATCCCCAAGGAGGTGCTGCGCTATCGCGATTCCAAGGGTGAGCTGGTGACCAAGGCCAACGCCGATCTCGACCTTGCGGTCGAGGCGCTGCTCCAGGCAGACAACCTCGACTATGTGCTTCTGGGCACGGGCGACGGGGATTTCCTGCGCCTGGTCCGGGCCCTTCAGGGCCGCGGCAAGCGCGTGGATCTCCTGTCGTTCGCGAACACCAGCCGCCTGCTACGTCAGGAGGTCGATTACTACTTCTCCGGCTTCCTCGTGCCCGGGCTTGTGGCCGACGCCGCCAATGGCGACCGGAAGAAGCGGGGCGTCATGTACTCCGTGAACGAGGCCAAGGGCTATGGGTTTTTATCGATCCGAACCGGTTTCGGCCCAACAGACTTTCAGTCCGACATCTTTCTGCACATCCGGGACTTCACGCGCAACGAGGAGACCGTGGATAACGCCCATTTCGCGCTGCTCAAGACCCGAGAAGCGATCCTGCAATTCGAGCTCGAGCAGCAGGTCGGCGGGAAACTCAAGGCGATCAACGCGACCGAGTTCCAGTTCGCGCGCCCGAGCTGAGGCGTACGGCCCTTCGCAGAAATCTCCGGCTTCCTACGATCGTCATGCTAGCGCCGTAGTGGGCTGAGGAACGAAACCCAGCGCCACGCGCGGGCTTGCCGGGATCCGCTCCGCTCATCCCCCTACGGGATTGGTTTCTCCCATAGCTGCGTGACCAGTCAAACGTAGTAATACAAGAGCAATAAACCATGACAAAAGCCACCGTCGCGATCATCGGCACCGGCGCGGCCGGCCTCGCATGCGGCCATTTCCTGCACGACCGGTTCGACCTCACCCTCTACGAGACGAACGACTACATCGGCGGACACGCGAACTCGGTGACGGTGTCCTACGGCGGAGAGACCGTGCGCTTCGATACCGCCTTCGTGGTGTTCAACAACGCCGCCTATCCGCTCTTCATGCGCCTGCTCGAGGAGCTGAAGGTGCCCAATAGGTATTGCCCGATGAGCTTCAGCTTCCAGATCGAGCCCGATGGCCTGCAGTACATGACCCATGGCCTGACCTATTGCTTTTGCGATCTCAAAAACCTGCGGAGCTGGCGCTTCCTCAAGATGCTCTTCGAGATGGTCAAGTTCCACCGCCAGGCGCGCGAGGTGCTGACGGAACCCCGATACCGCGAGCTCAGCATCGCCGCCTACATGAAGACCAGGGGCTACGGCGACGACCTCCTACAGCGCTTCTTGATCCCGCTCATTGCCGTTACCTGGTCGCTGCCGCCGGAGGAGGTGCTGGCATATCCGGTATTGACGCTGGTGGAGTTTCTGGACCACCACGGGGCCTTGCAAGGTATCATGGGCCGCAAGCACTGGAGGACCGTGGTCAACGGCAGCCGCTCCTACGTCGATCGGATCAGCGAGCCGTTCCGGGATCGGACCCTCATGAATCGCGGCGTGACTCGTGTCAGGCGGGGAAACGGGGCGGTCGAGGTCGAAGACGATCGCGGCGAGCGCCGGCGCTTCGATCACCTGATCCTCGCCTGCCATGGCGACCAGGCGCTCGCGCTGCTCGCGGACCCGACGCCCGAGGAGCGCGAGCTACTGGGAAGATTCCGATATCACAGGAGCCAGGTGCTCGTGCATACCGATACGTCGCTCATGCCGAGGAACCGGCGGCATTGGGCGGGTTGGAACTATCACGTCGAATACGATCGCGACCGGCGCCCGCGGTCATCGACGACCTATCACATGAACACCCTGCAAAAGGTCTCCAAGACCACGGATTATTTCGTGACTTTCGGGGATACGAGCCGCGTCCATACCAGTAAAGTCCTGAAAGATCTGTCTTACGAGCACCCCATCTTCGACCTCGCCGCCATCCATGCCCAGGTGAAGCTCCACACGCTCAATCAGAACGGCCGCACGTTCTTCTGTGGATCGTATTTTAAATACGGATTCCATGAGGACGCCTTCCGTGCCGGCGTCGAGGTGTGCCGCGCCCTGACCGGGGAATCGATCTGGGCATAATCACCCGGCGATATGCCCATCGCGAACGGACCGCGGCGGCGGAAGAGCAAGTGCGCGAACCCCCATATATGGACTCCTCCGATTTGCAAGCATCTCGCTCGTTGACGGCAGAGGTCGGTAGCGCAGTTGCTCCCATATATCCGGCCTGTTGGTGAGGCCTTGGTCGCCTCTGGCCCTGAT
>JALZID010000322.1 GCA_030860485.1 Pseudomonadota bacterium
GAGGTGATCATTGAGCTCATTGGGGCGACCACGACCCAAGGCGGGCTGAAAATCCAGGCGGCGTTGGATGAACGGCCTTATGCCAAAGGGATCAAAGTCAGCAATGCTGAATTGGCCACGGTCCAGCTCACGCCAGACGAATTCCACGGCGAATGGAACTACAGTATTCATCCCACACCAGCCCGATAATTGTTCAAGTTATTTATGCTAGATGCCTAAGTGGCCCTTTAAATTGACCCGATGGACGCATATGCCATTGCGATTCAATACGCGAAAAAACTCAGCGGCAATTAACCGAAGATCCCGCTTCGGAATATGTTCGAGGACGGTATGCGCAAAGCAGAAATCCACAGAATCGGCAGGCAAGTGCGCCAGTGACCGAACCCCCTGGGTCAAATACTCCCCTTTCATTGTTGGAGAAGATCGGGAAGGGTCTGCGGATCGCGTTCCAAACGCAGAGCGAGGACCCTTTGCCGCAACAACTCGAAGAGCCCGACATAGCCGGGCATATCCGCTATCGCGAACGGGGCAGAATCCACGAGCCATGTGCGCGACGCGCCACGGGAGCGTGCGATCGCGGCCGTAGATAGCGAATCCCCTGGCCCGAGTTCCAGCACATTGATCTTGTCGCCCCCTTAATACGGGGGCAGGTGAAGTCCGACCCCCTTTCCCAACGGCGCAGACATGCAGCGGACTGCTGCGGACCGCCGCGGCCGCGATGGCCGCTGCGCCGGTGGCGGCCGCCGTCTGTAAGCCGCTGGAGGGCGGGTGGTCACGATTGTTGACCGGCGGCCTCGCCATCACTGTTGTCTACGTGCTCGTGGAATCGCGACGACGCCGAGATTCTGCGGAAGGCGTGACTGCAATTGCGTCAAGGGACTTCACGCGTTTCGCGTAGTCGATCTGCGTCATATTGACGAGATCTCCTCTCGTGCACATCGCGGCCGCCACTCGCACAATCTCGCGGAACATCGGCAGCATGCCGTCACCCGTAAGAAAGTTGTGTGGATGACTCCAGAGGTGCACCACGCGGTCGTGCTTCGCCGCGTCGCGAAGGAGCGACGTCCAACGGCGCACCGTCACGGCGGCCGGAAGCATGCGCCGCCCGCCGCTCCGCCAGTTGAGGAAAAAGCCTGCCGGAATCCGGATCGCCGCCGCGTCGCTCGCGTGCGGCTCGGCCGCGGCGACGACATTGAGCTCGGAGAGTAGAGCGCCGGCGCGACCGAACGCGTGCTGCCTCCGTTCGCGGTAGCCGACGATGCCGTGATCGCCAAGCTCGTCAACATAGCCGATCTGATTGCGCGGATAGACGAGAGTCCACGACTGATCGTGGAAGAGGTCGAGGCGGCGGAGCGCATCGAGCTCCCATCGCACCTCGTCGCGCGTGGCGTCGGCCGGCGTGAGTGGTCGATGTGAGAATCCGTGGCCCGCGATCTCGTGACCTCCCGCCCGCGCGACGAGCCGTGCGGCCTCGGCATTGAACCACCCCTCGAGCTGCCCCCGCTGCAGCGCCGCCGCGAATACGCGGCACCACGAACTCGACAGAAGCGGCTCGAACTCCACCCGCCGATCGAGAAAGGCCTCAGCGCTCAACGTGTAGGCGCCGACGAACGCGAATGTTGCACGAAGGCCGTGCTCGCCGAGCAGCGCGAGAAGGTCGCGGTAGTTCTGCAGCAGGTTCGCCGTCGTGAACGACTCTTCGATGCGCGCGTCGAGATGATCGGCCACGCCCCACTTTCCCTCGCAGTCGAACGAGATGATGAAGACGCCGCTCATCGGTGATCGAGGATCGATTCGAAGCCGAAGTCGCCTGCCGACGCGTTCACCGCGGCAGGCGTCGCGGAAGAAACTCGTCGGCGATAGAGAAAACTGCGGGGCGCGTTTTCAATCGGACGCCACCCGAGCTTCGCAATGACGTCGTTGAGCTCCGCGCGCGAGCTGTAGCTCCACGCCAGCAGCGCGCCGCGGCGGGCGAGCAACTTCGCAGCCCACTGGAGCAGGGAGAGGAAATCCTGGGGATCGTCGTACGCGGCATCGATCAGCCGCGCGATGCGAATGCCTTTGCGCACGCCACAGGAGAATAGCGCGAACGCCCGGCGATCGAGCGAAGCGAGAACGTGTCGTGGTCCGAGACGATGAAAGAAGCGCCAGACGAACGTCTCGCGCGTCCAGTACGGCCGCATGACTGCCCCGGTTGCGACGCGGTTGAATGCCTCAATGCAGGCGTCGATCGGTTCCTCGGTCGGCGCCGCGGTGATCCGCATCGCGCCGCGCGCGAGCGAGTCGTACATCGCAGCGCGGCCGGTGATGGCGTGCAGCGCTCCCGTCACACTCGGCGAAAGAAGGCGAAACCACCGCGTCTCGATCGACGGCCAGCGCAGCTTCTCGTACATCGCGGCCACTGTGTCCGGCGCGCCGGGGATGAAGATCGCCGCCTCGCCGCGCATCGCGTGCAGGACGAGCATCGCCCCCAATCCACTGCGCGACTCCGGCTGCACGTACAGATTGTGCGCCGTCGCGACGAGCTGCCTCTGGCCGTCCAGGTGCCAGAGCAAGCGAATTTTGTTAAGACAGCCGATGACGTGCCCGCCATCGATGACCACCGTGCCGTCAGACGCCGCGCCATGCGGATTCTCGTCATACAGCCAGCGGGTGTAGCGCTCGTCCGCCTGATACGCGGGCGCACCGAACGCGCGGGCAGCGAAATCAAGGTACGGCCGCAACCACGGCTCGGCGAACGGTTCCACTTCCGGCGCGCTAGGTTCGCTCACGACGCAGCTTCTTAAAACGATCGCCGTGCATCGGCTGGTCGACGAGGATGACCTTCTGCGGGATCTTGAAAGGAGCCAGGCGGTCGCGGCAGTACTGGCGCATCCGCGTGCGGAACGCCGACAGGCTCTCCTCGGCCGAGAGCTTCACGCGTGCGACGACGACCTGTCCTGTGATCGCACTCGGCTGCGCGGCCACGACCGCCTCTTCCACGCCGGGCATCGTCTCCAGTAGAGTCTCGACTTCCGCCGGGAAAACTTTCTCTCCGCCGACGTTGATGATCTCCGAGCGCCGCCCGAGGATCCGGAAGTACTCGCCGTCGACCTCCACGGCGTCGCCGGTCCTGAACCAGCCGTCTTCAGTGAACGGGCTCGGCGCATTGAGATATCCGAGCATCGCCGACCGCGCACGCACCTCAAGCAAACCGTCGCGCACGCGTGTCTCGAATCCCTCGCCGCCGATCCTCACCCAAGGTGAGTCGGACGACTTCGACTTCGAGCGGAGGATGCCGAGCTCCGACAACCCGTAGGTCTGTTGCAGCTCCACGTGCGGCATGACTTCGCGTAGTCGTCGCAGCGTGTTCTCGGGCATGACCTCGGTTCCGTATGTCACCAGCTTCAGGCTGCGTGCTGAATCGAGGCGCCGGCCGGATCGCTGAGATCGACGATCGCCTCCATCTCTGCGATCACTAGAAACTCGGTTCTCTGTTCCTTGATGGCAGACGACAGCGGAACGACGACGCACCGCGCCCCAACGAGCGCGAGCAGCGCTCAGATCGAATTGTTTGTGCGAGTCGCTCAATAGCAGCAGGTGTAGGAACGTCGGCGTGGTCGGCAAGACCTCGACCGAGTACTGCTCAATGGCGGCGCAGATCGCGGCGGGCGAGCGATCCTCGACTGTAATGAGCGTGCCGGCATTCGAGATCACGTACAGCAGCGTGTTCACGCCGCCGATGTGGTCGAACAGCAAGAAAGCCAGCATGCGCCGCGACGCGCGGCGGACCGCGAATTTCGCCAGCAGCGGCACGAAGTCATGTACCGCCGCCTTGCTCTTTCCTGTCGATCCAGAGGAAAAAAGGATCAAGCCCGGATGTCCGATCATTTGCAGACGCACGAGTAACTCATGTGCGGCCGTCGTTGATACATACGCGGCCTCGCCGTCGAGCTTGAGCGGTACCGCCACCGTACTGAAGTTCACAATGCGCCCGTAATGACGCTTCTGCATCAGCTTCGCCGCCTCGCGGCTGCAGTAGAACGTGCCGAAGACGTTCGTCTCGTAGATCGCGCGGAACGATTTTCCCGGCGTGAGAAGCGAATGATTCATCGCGGCCACGCTGGCGCAATTGATCAGGTGGTCGACGCGGCCGTGTTTCTTGCGCACGTTCGAAAAGAATTGAATGACCGCCGACTCATCGGAGATGTCAACCCTGCAGTGCTCATAGTGGTCGTGACGCAGGTCCGACTCGTCGCGACTGCAGCCGACGACGATGCCGCCGGCGGCGAGAGCGTGCTCGCCGAGAAACCTACCGATGCCCTTGCGACTGCCCGTAACCACGGTGACCGAGTCAGTCATGTTGCCCGGTCGTCTGTGCCACGACGTAATCGGCAAGCGCGCCGACCGTCCGGAAAGGGCTGGCGCGCTGCGAGACCGCCCGTTCGTCGGCGAGCGTCACGGTGACGCCAAGAGACTCGTCGAGCCGCCTGCTCGACCGCCACGATGAACGACACCAAGCCGAGGGACTCGAGCACGCCTTCTTTGCCGAAAAGCGGAGCGTCCTCGCCGCGCTCGATGTCAATTCGCCGCGCCAGCGACTCGTTCATCTCGCGGGCCACTTCGAGGATGCTCTGGACGACCTGCTCTTTGCTGCTCATCTCACCGTCGGAGAGGGAGTATATGCGGCGCACTTGTCGCACACATGCTCGGCAAAGGGCAGGGCGCACGTGAACGCCGGCGAGACCGCATTGAGACCGTGCAGGGAGTCGTCGTGTTCGGTGACGAAACCCATCGCCAGCCTGCTCGTGGCGGTATCGAGAAGTTGGGCACGGATTCCGGGCTTTTCCCACACGGTGAAGGCCTCGGCGAAAGGCGAGCAACGGGAAGCGCGGGCAAAGGATAAGGTATTCAACGCGTTTCACAAGGTGGCTGTTGTAGTCTTCGCCGGTGACGGGCGGCCGCGGCAGGCTTTGTGGAGAGGATAGGGATTTCAACGCGAGTTGTCAACGGAGAATGTGTCGGCAATATTTCGTCGGACGGGCTGGCCGGTTGATCTTGTGATGTGAAAGCGGTCCGCGCCGGAGCGGAAGCGCCGGCCCCGGTGAGTTGGTGGGGACTCTGGGGTCGGCATCCGGTGCCCGGGCGCGAGTGCGCGGTGCCGGTGCCGGTCAAGAGGCCTTGACCGGGAGGAAGTAGTGGGATAGCGCTTACCAGATCACTCGCTAACGGACTCATAGGTGGGTGATGGCATCCTCAGCGACTTCGCGCTGATCGGCGTGCCTCCCAGTGGGGTGGACCTCGGGCAGAGCATCGCCCCAGCCGGATGTGATCGGGAGGAGCCGCGAAACAGCATCCGGTCGAAACAAGAGAGTACGCCGTACAGGAGCGCATCACCCGCCCAGCCGTAATAGAGTGGCTTTTCTCGCCGAGGCGATCGCGCATCCGATGGATGCAGACGTTCGGTCCGATCCCGCGCTCGCAAACATCCCGACGCACCGCCGCAGCGTGCCTGATGCCCCATGCCTCGAAGCCCGCCAGAAGCGTTTCGGTATCGGAATGCCCGCCATCCCGGCGGGATCCCCGAAGCCTGGAGTACCTGCCGCACGTCGACGTGGTTGTAAATCTTGCCGTTGAAGGCGATGACCCGGCGGCCCGATGCAGACACCATTGGCTGGTCCCCGGCCGGCGACAAATCGATGATAGACGCCCGCCGATGGCCAAAGGCCACCCCCGCCTCGGCGTCCAGCCAGATCCCCGCGTCGTCGGGCCCGCGATGACCAATCGCCTCAGTCACCGCTCGCGCGACTGCCTTGCCAGTTTCAACGGAGCAACCGGAGGCCTGTACGTAGCCGCCAATTCCGCACATCAGACGATACCCTTCGCGCAAAAACACGACGGTGCGAATCACAACACAATCGATCCCTGTGGAGAACCAAACACACCATCAACCGGCAGCTGACTCAATAACCGATCAAAGCATTCCCAACGAAGCTAGGCACCCGACAAAAAGGTTGCAAGGTTACATCGTTTTTATTTGCTTTTTCTAGACACCGGACGTCGTTAGCAACCGACCCTGCACGCGACTAGACACTCCCCCCATGACCTGAGTCGGTAATTTGTAGCCACTGTGTTAGGGACGCTTTCTTATTACTCCAAGCCTACCATGAACAATGTGAGGGGTTAGATTTCTTTCTTTCCCAAACTCTTTATATGCCTGATCTGAACCATCCCACGCAATATTTGACGAATCGCAATCATCTACCACCATAATTCCGCCTGGGCTTAATACCCGATAAAGCTCTTGCAATACCTTCTTCATGGGCCGATACAAATCAACGTCCAACAGACAAAAGGAAAGCGGACCCAGTGTCGTCAAATCATATTCGTTTACATCGGTTTTTATAGAAAGGACTCGAGTAATCTGGTTCTGCTGCATCGTTCCGTCGAACCATTTCTTTTTGTTGCCTTGAAATCCAGTAAACAGCTCTTTGGATTTCCCTCGATTGGCTACTTCAAACCCAGTGTCCTCATTAGCAAAACCTGAAAAGGTATCTATTGCATAGTAATCCTTTTGAATATTTTGAGCATCCATATATTTGTTAAGAAATATTGTTGTGGACCCATGGGCGCATCCAACTTCAGCTATGGCCCCTTCGATGCATTTTGTATCCTCAATGCATTGGCAAAGGAAACATAACTGCGACGCAGTAAAATTATATGCATAGCTCGGGAACAAATACCTCCTCATTGGGGAGTTAAATAGTATCTCTTTGACCAGTTTTACGAGTTTTGTGTTCATCTGATTCCTCCTGATTTGGATGCCTAGCCGTGATGTTGCAATAGGTTGTTGCTCATTTAGACTGGGTTTGAGAAGCTTGGAGGTTCCACCTTCCTCGTTTCTCAAAGGAGTCCAGCCGAATGAACATGCATAAGAATTGCGGCGGGCCGCGCCGCTCAGCAGCGCATCCCACTCGCCAATTCACAGGAAACCAGGGACTTGACCTTTTCCAATGCCGTATACGACCGCGTCCCAATATCGATAGCGACCATTGCAGGTTTGTCGCCCGTGCGAGTTTCGCTTACCATCCGCGCCCATTCTCTTCCATCGAATGACAGCTCGGAGATAACCGGCCCTACTTGCCTCGACCACACTGCTGAACGAAAGGCACGAAACCTGCTTGCATAAGGCGCCAGATTGGCTTCAAGCATCGCAAAGTTTTCTGGATCGTGTTCGATGCGATGACACTTGCGTTCGAAAACCTACTTAAGAAATAGGCGGACGAGTAACCGACGTTGGCGCCGCAATCTATGATATTAGCTCCACATCACGGTCGTTATCCAGACATCGATATTCCCGGGAAATGAATACCCCATGGAAGACATCAATGTCGCTGGTTCCTGGACGGCAATAAAGAGGAAACATTGCATATCTGCTGGATAGAGTAAGCGTCTCGCTTGAGAAATAGCGAGCGCGCAGTTTGTGCCACTTCCAAACGACCAGCGGAATTAACCCTGCATTAGCCAAACCGAGTCTGCAGAGTTGTAGCTTAGACTTGGCCTTGGTGATTATTATTGAACCATTCATCGAATATTTAAGCGGAGCCGAAATCGTTGCCTCTAATTCAAGAGGGCGCTCGTCGCGCCTCAAACAATTCACGATAGAACTGTTCGTAACGGCGCACGACAGCGGATATTTCGAACCTCTCCGTGATTCGCGCTCGCGCTCGCGCCCCAAGTGCCCACGAAGCCTCCGCCGGCATTTCCAGTAGCGACTCCATCGCGTGCGCCAAGCCTTTCATATCTCCGGCGGACACCACTCTGCCGGTGTCCCCGACGATATACGCGGAATCGCCCACGTCCGTAACTGCGCACGGGACGCCGGACGCCATAGCCTCTCCCAGTACCAGAGGAAACGCCTCGCCGTAAGAAGAAGAAGAAGCTAACACGTCCAAGGCCGCCATCAGGCGCGCAATGTCATCGCGCAAGCCAAGCAGATGCGTCACCGCTGTCAGGCCATTGGCGGCAAGAGTTCGTTGGATGGTCTGATTGGCATTGTCGACCCCGTGCCCGGCAAGCAGGAAGTGCACGTCCGGCCGTCGAAGGTGCAGCGCAGCGGCGGCCGAGAAAAATCCTGCATGGTTCTTCTGTGGATCCCACCGGCCAATCAACCCGACAAGGGCGGTTTCGACCGACAAACCAAGTTCCACCCGCACGGACCGCCTCGCGCTCGCATCCGGCTTGAAGTGGGAAATGTCAAACCCGTTGGGTACCATTACCATCTTTTCACGCGCGTAGCCACACGCGACATGGATCTTCCGCGCAGCCTCCGAGCAACACAGAATTCGATCAGGCACCCGGTGCGACAAAAAGGCGTTGGCCTTTACGACAGCCACAATTTGGCTCTTGTTATAGTCCGGGGCCAGAGTGCTATTGTGGATGCACCACGCCAACGTGGGAACACCGGCAAGCCGTGCCGCGACGCCGCCCATGAGGTCGGCGTGATACATCCAGGTATGAACCAAATCCGGCTTGTGGTCTCGCAGGCGTCGAATGAGGCGCATCAGTGCGACTGGGTTCGGGACTCCCTGCCGCATGCCCAAGCTTTCCACCGGGACGCCACGCGCGCGAAGTTTCTGTCCGATTGTGCCTACCGCGGTCATCGAAATTACATGCGGCTTGAACTCGGGCGAAAGCCGTGTGACTATCGTCTGCAGCATTATTTCCGCGCCGCCCACGTTGGTCCCGGTGATTATAAAGACTACCTTCACGCCCTTCGTTTACCGGAAATGAGTGCGAATGTCACGAGCCAGTAGAGGAAATCGAACATGTTATGGGTAAATATTGACAGAAAGAAAAAGCCGGTAACTGCAGTCAAATGAAACGTCTTGTCCTGAAAGTATTGTCCCTTCCATAGAATCACGACTAACCAAATCCATAGCGCTATCCCGAAGACACCGTACTCGGCAGCGAGCATGACGAGCTGGTTGTGTGTGCTGGCCCCCAGCGACCACAGATCTGTTGCACCGGCACCTGCGCCGAAGATGGGGTTCTCCAGGAATAGGTCCAGGCCTGCTTCCAAGACCTGCGCTCTCTCCAACGCACTGGCGTCATCCAATACTTGGTCCTGAAAGAACTCCAGTCGGCCCAGAACATTGTCCAGACCCGCAGAAAGGTCTTCACGCCCCTCTAGGTAGCTCTCAAAGCTGCCCAGCAGCAAAGGGAGAGCGCCCAGTGCCACCATCGGGGCAGCAAGGGTGTATTTAGGCACTGCTTTCCTCACCACCAGGAAAAGCCAGAGCAACGTCCAGCCCAGGATGGCCGCACGAGCAAAAGTCAGGATGACCCCCGCACCCACCAAGAATAGGAGTACTGCCCGATACCGGGGCCGCAGTACCGGGATAGCCAGTAGCAAGCTTAGCAACATTGCCTCACCCGCCTTGGTTGGGTTCAAAAACGTTGCGGCGGCACGCCCCGGGACCGTCCCTTCACTGCCGAGGGGATAGAACGCGCCCGGATGCAGGAAGTCGACGATCACCGTGGTAGGGATAAGAACGGCCAGGAAAGGAAAAATACGCTCGTAAGATGTGGTCCGGGTGATCGAGCAAGCGAATCCTAGCAGGACCGCGAGGACGGCATATTGGATCCTAGTGCCGATCACGTCGACCCTGCTCTGGTCACCATCAGCCAGCGCCACCACGAGATGAGCAGTATAAAGCATGACCAGTGCAAACGCCCAAAGGGAAAACGGCGAGATCACGTAGGAGATCAGCAACCTGAATCTCAATATCAGCAACGGCGCCAGAGCGACAAAGAATGCGTAATAGAAGTACTTCGGCAGGAGGCTATCGTTTAGCGTGGAGATGTAACTCGGCATCTCGAGGTAGACCAGGCATAGGACGACAACCAGTACAGCGACCTCGTACAAACCGAGAAAAACAAACTGTGAACTCGATGCGGTTCCCTGAACCCTGGCATCAGGGCTAACAGCGAGCGATATGTCAGAATATTTAACGTTCATGAGCAGCAGCTTTAGGCTTCAGCGATCAGCAACGCTTCGTACTGCTCCACGATCTTGCCGACGTGAAACGACGTGAGCGTAATCCGCCGTGTTCCGGTCTCCCCGCCACAAAACCGCTTGATTGCAACGCTCAAGGATTCAGCATCCACTGCCGGGGCAAGCAGCACGCCGCCCGCAAGCTCTGCTATCTCTGCTACCCCACCTGGCGACGGCATGGCGATCACCGGCGTGCCGCACGCCAACGCCTCCAACACGACATTGGGAAACCCCTCGTAGCGGGAGCTCAATACAAATGCATCGGCTCGCACGAAGAAAGGATAAGGGTTCTTCTGGAAGCCGGCGAAGCGCACCCGTTCCGCCACGCCCCTCTGCCGCGCCAGCTCTTCGAGCGCCGCGCGCAGCGGTCCTTCCCCCAGTAGCGTGAGCCGCGGTTGCCTGCCGTCACACAGCGCCAAGGCTTCGATCAGCAGATCGAAGCCTTTCTGGCGCGACAAGCGCCCGGCGGCGACCAAGTGCGGCGCGGTTTCGGTACGCCACGCCGCGGGCTCATGGTCTCTCGAACTGACATCAGCGGCGAGACACCGGATGCGTTCGATATCCACGGGGTTGTGGATAATCACGGCCTTAACGGGGGGAAAAGCGAAATGGCCGACCAGGTCGTCCCGCATGTCCAAAGACTGGCATACCACGACATCGAAACGCGCGTAAAAGCGCCGGTACGCCCAAGCCCACAGGCGGGGATGCGTATATTCAGTCAAAGTCTCGCTGACGACACAACCCTCTCGACCGATGTAGCGCACCCCGTTTGGCAACAGAGGGCGAAGCATCGCCAACGCCAGATTGAGATGCCCGAGGGTTGAAAACACCACATCCGGCCGACTCCGCCAAATCAGGCGCATGATCTTCGGCAAGGCGTATCGTACGCGTGTACACCGCAGATCGATGAACTCTACATCTTTCGGCACATCGGCGCGATACGCCGCCTCGAGAGAATCTACGACGGCCAACACAAGTTGAAATCGCGCCCTATCCAGATGGCACAAGAGAGTGATCATCACCCGCTCCGCCCCGCCCCCCCGCAGAGTAGGCATCACGAACAACACCCGCCGCCGCTTGATCGTACAGCCCTCAGCCACGCTCCGACCTGCGATTGTCAAGGTGGTATCGCACGAACCCGACGGGCCACATCAACGCCACCACCAGCCGAAGAACCACGCCCTTCAACGGCCATCGCTTGCCGCCCTGTGATGACGCCAAATGCATGCTGAAGCAGGTATACGCAACGGCTTCCTTGAGGATCGCCAGCGGATTCACGACACCCCACCTCCAATGGTGCTCGAGGATCTCTCGTGCAAGGAGTGTCCGACCATCCGATCGCCTGTGAGAATCGGAAAGTCCGGCGGTCAGGCTATCTTGGCCAGGGTGGTAAACTCGGAGTGGCACATTCACATAACGGGTGAGGTACTTTTCTGCGATTCGATACCACACAATTGCTTCAGGAACCAAGCCGACAACGTCTTCTGGAAAAGGAAACTCCCTGAGAACATCGACTCTCTGAAAGCCCCACTTTTCGCCCCTGATCCGGTATCTAAGCGCAGTCTCTATAGAATTCGAATCCAGAATGTCAGCAGGGAAGCGGCTCCCTACAATATTTCCAGCGGGGTCCACGCAAAGCGCGGTAACAGCGGAATAACGGTGCCGATCATTCTTTGGGATATCTCGCCACACCTGCTTGAAGGTGTCCAGCGCCTCTGGTAACGCCTCATCGTCGCTGTCCAAGCTTAGGAACAGTTCCCCACGTGCCTCCCGCACCCCGCGATTGAACGCGACTTTCTTGTGTGCGTGCTCCTGCCAGATATAGTGGATCGGGACATCGGCCGCCGCACACCACCCCTGCACCATTTGTCGTGTATTGTCAGTGGAGCCATCATCGACGATCAGCCATTCGAAATCCCGAAGGGTCTGGCGCTTGAGGCTCTCATACACCCGCGGTAGCGTCTGAGCGCGGTTGTAGCTGGCGGTGAAGACCGTGAAGAGAGGTGAGTTGCTCATGCGCCCAGCCCCATCCTGACCACAAACTTTTCCATATCCCGGAAGGCAAAAAGATTGACGCATTTCGGGAATGTGTGGTCACGCTGAATCGGCAGCAGTTCACCGTCCTTCACGGACGCGATCGTAAATCCCCTCGATGAAAGAATGTCATAGATATCAAGAAAGGAATAGCCGGACCTCCGAAAATGCTCATCCCAGCATTCGAAATAGACAAAACTTACGTTCTCTAGAACCTGACCGGCACCAAGAAAGACAAATTTCTCCCATCCTTCGACATCGACTTTCAGAAGTGTGATGGCCTCGCCGGCGAAAAATGCGTCGAGTCTGACCATCGGGACCATGATACCCCGCCCCTTGGGCAAGACCTTGTTCTGGTCGTCCGCGTCGATATCACTGAAGGTTACCCATCGGAAAGCGTCCCCCACGGCCAGTTGGGCAACATGAACGCTGGTCAGGTTATTGAGCTCCACATTTTCGCGCAGGTACTCCGCAGTGCGCGGGTGAGCCTCAAAAGCCGTAATCTTTCCTGTGTCGCCAACCGCAAAGGCCGCCTCGATCGTGAGGTGGCCGATGTTGGCGCCGACATCGACATACGAATCCCCCGGCCTAAGCAGAGCGCGAATAGCCTCCGAGTCCAAACGGCTACAGTGAGGGTCAACCCACAGGGCCATCGCCAGCGAGGCGGGGTGAAACTTAAGCACATAACCGGTTCGTTGGATGTGTAGTAAACGGCACAGCTTAGTCATTCTGAGAAAGCGCGAAACGAGAAAGCGCGCGGGATGTTTCTCAGCGGACAAGCGCGAAACAATAAAACGCATCGGATGCTTCTGAGCGAAGATAATGCGGATGTAGTGTTTCACCCGGCACCCCGAAAATCATCCCGGACGATTATTAGATACGTCGTACCCCTACCTTTAAGGACTGAAGGTATGTCGTTCGGGCCGACGGCGCAGAGAGTAATTATGGAAGGCATTTGGACATCCTGACAGTTCTTACCACAATCCCGCAATTCGTTCCATTGGGCATTTTGCCTGCGCCTCCGTCGGTCGGGAGTCAAACTGTAACGTTCGCATCGCCCATCGACCGATGCCCATCAACCGATCCAGCGCGGACTGCAAGGCAGTCACGTCCCCCGCCTGGGCTAGCAGGCCATCGACCTCGTGGCGAATATCATGTTTCATAACGCAGTAGGCGTAGAGATCAGCCCACTCGTACCACTCGTTCACATTACCGTCCCGGCGAGATAAACGAGTCATGCTTCGTCACCTTTCAATCGTGATCCCCGGACAAATACAAACTCATTGCACCCATGACCACCCGCATAACAGCTATGGAGCCTAGAAAGGACAAAACCTCGATCGCGATAGAAATGGAATATCGTATCGAGCGTGGCGACTTCAAATGGGTATCCGCCAATCCAGTCGATCAAATCGTGCCAGTAGCTCATTCCACGAGGGTTGTGCTTGGAATAATTGAGGATGTTCGAGAAGTAGCCCCACGGCCTTCCCTTCAGAATGAAGATGGCGAGAAACTTCAACTCGCGCGGCGCCATCACAGTCAAAGCGTATGGCTTTCTAGCAAACCGTGGCAGGACGTTGTAGATCCGCTTCAAGACACGCCACCGCTTGCTCCAGGTGCCCTGATCGTTGTAAATGGCAATGAACAACTGCCCACCATCGGCAACCAGAGGCGCCACATTTTCCAAAGCCTGCCACATTGCGCCCGTGTGATGCAGGACACCCCAGCTATACACCACATCAAATTGCCCGAGGCGGGCCAGGTACGCTCGATCCAGCACCGAACCTTTCTCTATCAGCCACAGGCCGTCTCCCGCAAAATACCGTCGCTTGAGCTCCTGAGTGCAGCCTACGGACTTGGGGTCGTAATCAAGAGAGTGAACAACGCCGCCCAAACGGCGGGCCGCCAAACTGAACAATCCAGAACCGCTGCCGATATCAAGAAAGCGCTTGCCCTGCAGGTTGCTCACACCTAGCATATCCTTTAGCGAGTTTTCTGCCTGAGCGATACGGTCTTCGTTCACTAATGACAGGAAACGCGCCCAGTTGGCACCAAACTCAAATCGATCCCCGCGAGAGGCCTCTTGTGCGTGCGCTGTCACAGCCTCACTTCCGCAAAAAACTCTTCCCACATCCCAGCGATCCTGTCCATCGAAAACCTTTCCCGTGCTTCGATCGCCCGAGTGGAAAACTGAACCCTGAGAGCGGCATCGCCCATTACTCGATCCAACGCGGCGGTCAGGGCATCGACATTGCCCGGCGGCACCAGCAACCCGTCAACCTCCGGGCGAATGATATCCCGCGGGCCAGTGTCGCAATCGAAACTCACTGCGGGCAGGCCGTGCGCCATGGCTTCGGCAAGCGTATTGGGAAATCCCTCAAAGCGGGAGCTCATCACGTAGAGATCAGCCCGTTCGTACCACTCGCCAACGTTGCCGGCACGCCCGGGCATAAATACACGACCGTCTAGCCCGGCGGCCTGAACGTGGGTTTCTAACGCGCGGCGTTCTAGGCCCTCGCCGAGAATAACCAAAATCCAATCGTAATACTTCTGAGCCAATGCCCTGAAGGCCTCGATCAACCAATCAAATCCCTTCTCCTTGGCCAGGCGACCAACTGCCAGGAGGATATGCCGATCGGCGACGCGGACTGTTTCCGGGCTAAGACGTGGCGCTTGAACCGCCAGGGGCCAAAGCGCCATGTTCGGGATGATGGTAATCCTCTTGGCGCTGGTGTGCATCCTGAGCCAGTCCGCACTTTCCTGCGTGAGCGCAACAACGGCAGCTAATTGACCGTAGGTAGATCTCCGCAGCGCTCCCCATTGGGCGCCCAAAGGTAACTGGGGCGGATGGGTGCGCTCGGCACCAATGGCGCACACATTCGCCAAGCCCCGCGTTGCCAGCGCTAGGATGACGTTGGCGGTGCTCATCGCGGCGACGGCGATATCGGGTTGTACCTGTCGCAACACTTGCCGCAGTGCCCGCACACGGTGCAGATTTTTCCATAAACCGGCCAGGACATTGCGACTTTCGCCCGCCAGTTCCAACGCAATGCGCTCGACCGCGGGATCGAGCTCATAGAAATCAAGGCTCCGTGGCGTCAGCGTGACGATGGTAACGGGCCAGCCCTTCGCAGCCCAATAGTTGGCGAGGTTCGCCGTAACGCGCTCGGCACCGCCGCCGGAGAGGGAGTGCATGAAAAAAAGCAGCCGCATCAGGGGACGCTCCGCTTGGTGAAGGAAGCCGTAAACCACCAAAGCGTGGCCAAGGAAACCAAGTACATGAATGCCGTCGCTGCATTGATGCCGCTGACGCCCATCAGCGGCACCAATACCAGATTTGCTCCAACTTTCGCAATCAAATTAATCGTGGCGCTGAGCGCGATTAATTTGTACTCCTGTTGGCTAAGCAAGACCGCCGCCAGTACAATTCCGGCGAAGTAAAAGGGTACTTGCAGCAAACCGGCCCGCAGGGCTTCCGATACCGCCAAAGTATCTTCCGCCATGAAAGCCCCTCGCTCGAACAACAGGCGTACCGCCAACGGCGTAAGCTCCCAACCAGCAATCAAGGCGAGCACGCCGAACGTAAACAGTAGGAGTACCCATTGGTTTGCCAGACGACGCCTTTGCACACCCCCTTGCGCCGCTGTATTTGAGAAGATCGGCAGGGTCGCCCGGCTAACCGCCGTCGCGCCGAGTCCGAGGATCAGGGCGAGCACACGGTTGGCGTAACCGAGCGTGGCGATAGCCCCCGTGCCGAGATGAGCCGCGAAAAGCTGGTCAATGATGCCGATTAAGCTCATCAGCGCCTGGCCCGCCAGGCTAATACCAAAACCCTGCCAAAAGGTCGCCCAGTGCGGGGAGCGGTGCGTAAAGCGCGGGACCTCGATCTCGCCGTGCCTAGCCAACTGGATGGCGAGGCTGATCAGGTGAAAGGCAAAACCGGCCAAAGTGCCCCAAACCAGCGGTTCGACGCCGGCTCCAGAAAAGGCGACCACGCTCAACGCTATGGTCAAGGCGGGTACGCCCTCCAGCAGGGTATTTGCGTGGCGGCCAGCAGCCAGCATCCAGGCGGAAAAGAGGCTGGTCACCACGCCTATCGGCGCCGCCACAAGGAGCACTGGCACAGTCTCCAGGGCCAACGCGGCGGTCGTGGTGGACAGTCCAGTCCAAGGGGCGCGTAGCACTGCCGGCAGGATAAGCCAAGCTAAAGTCGCCAACGCCAGCCCAATCACGACGGACAGGCCAAAAAGCTCCGCGCGAAGACGTGGCAGATCTGGCGTCGTGGAATCGTGCCGTATGCGCGCCGCCAACGGCACCAATACGCCGACCAACACACTGAACCATATGCTTACCGGCCAAGTTACAAGAGTCAGTACATAGAGGTAGGCATCCACCTCGGCGCTGACACCGTAGCGGTAAGCGATGGCCATTTCCTTGGCCGCACCGGCAAGTCTGCCCAGGAGGACAAACAGGGCAATCCAGACCATGCTTTTGGCGATGGCATAATGGTCAGGATGCGCCCTTGTCATCCGGGAGCGAATGACACCAAGAACCCTCACTTGACTTTATTCACGCCCTGCTAACGTCTCGACTGCTTACTCGCCGGCGATGATCCGTCGTAAAAAAGAAGGATCCACGCATGCCAATACGGGGTGCAACGCAAAAGAACACTGAAATAACAACTTACATAGCAATATTCGGCTTCTTGATTTTCCAGACCTGCCGAGTGCGCCAACGCCCGAAAGTCCGCCGGAGTAGACTGGTTGCAACAGCACGGAAACCCCTCTTCTCGTTTGGTGTCTGGGGAGCTGGTAAATAGTAGGCAGCGCTTGATACGCTTGCGTAATCCCCGTAATATCTCTCCGCCTTCTTAAAGTCCTGCGCGTTCAGTACCACACCGAAGATCGGGATGTTCGCGGATGCGATGCGCTTGAGCCCTGCCCTCGCCAACGGAGCCAGTGTTTTGTTGGCCATCACGACGTAGATCAGGCCGGTGGATTGACTGCCGATCACCAGCGCATCGGAGACCAACTGCACCGGCGGGCTGTCGATAATGATCATGTCGCACCGATCGCGCAGCATGGCCAGCAAATCGCGGAACTCTTGGGACGCTAAGAGTTCGAGTGGCTTGGCAGGAATACGCCCTGCGGAGATAACAAAAGTGCCGTCGACCTGCAGCAGACACTCTTCGAATGTGCAGGCGCCCGAGAGTAGCTGCGACAGTCCCTTCTGCTCCCTCGAAAGGTTCATTACTTTGCCAAAACAGGGGCGACGCATGTCGCCTTCGATGAGTAACACGCGTTTGGTCTTTGCCTGCGAAAAGGCCAGATTCATCGCGAAGGTCGATTTTCCCTCCTCTCGCACCGACGATGTCACTACGACGATCGGGCGCGTGGTGTCGAGTGCCGAAAGCAGCACTCCGGTTGAAGCAGTGCGTATCGATTCCGCAAAGAGCCCATGCGGTTGATCCAGCACGGCGCGGGCGGTATTTTGCTTGCCGTTCCCAAGCAGTACCGGCAATGCGGCCAAGAACGGCTGACGAAGCTTCGCTTCGACGTCTCTACTCGTTTTTACCGTATTGTTCAGGGCCTTCAGGAGTAGCGAGCCAATCACGCCGAGAAACAGGCTCAGCGCCGCGGCAATCGCCACCGTGCGTGCCTTGGCCGGCCGTATGGGCAACAAAGCCGGCACGGCTGCGTCAACGAGGCGTGCGTGGGATGATTGGGAATACTTGCTGGCGTTGGTCTCTTTGAAGCGAGACAGGAAAGTCTGGTAGAGCCGCCGGTTAGTGGCCGCCTCCCTTTCGAGCACACCCAACCCGATCTCCTTCTGGTTGAGGTCTTGAATCGTTCCTTTGGACCGCGCCAGTGCTTGTTCAATCGTGTTCTCCGTTGCCCGAGCCGCTTCGTACTCCTTAGTGACGCTCGCCACTAAATTTTGAATTTGTCTTCGCGTGTTGGCTCGCGCAGCGCTCACATCGCTGCTAGCCGCCAGAAACTTCTGGTGGTTGGACCCGTAGCGTTGCGAAACCTCGGCAGCCTTTCTCTCCGCCTCGGCTTCGATCTCCTTGGCCCGCTGCACCGACACGCTTTTGACAACCTCAGGCACCGATTCGTAATCACCTGCCCTCACTTGGTTTTGGGCCTGCTCGGCCTCAGAGCGGCGAAGCCGGGCCTCCACGAGCTTCTCGGTCAACGCCTCTAGCTGGCTGCCGGCGCCGCTAAGCACCGTGTTTTTGCTGTCAAGCATGCCTTCCCGGTCGCGGTAGGCCTGCAGCGCCCTCTCCGATGCGTCCCATTTTGCCTTGAGGTCCGCTAATTGTTGGTGGAGCAATTGCTCGGCATTTTCGCTCATTTTGTAGCGCGCATCCAAGTCGGCCTGCATGTACGCTTCTGCAGTTGCGTTGGCAACAGCGGCCGCCAGCATCGCGTTGTGGGACTCGAAACTTACCTTGACCAAATGGCTCAAACGCACGGGCTCGATAGACAGATTCGCAGTGAAGGCCTCCAGTACCTGATCCTCGAGTGACGCCTTGTCGAGCGCACCGACAGGCTTCGAATGTAACGCCGCCGAAGCCGGAAGATGCTCGTTCATCCACTTCTCGAGCGCAGACGGCTTTTTCTGGCGCGGATCGAACTCCGGATGCTCGGCGAGCTTCAGCTTTGTGAAGACTCGCCGTGCGACCTCACGCGACTTTAGGATGTCTGTCTGGGTCTGGAAGTACTCTTTGTAGTAAGGGATCGCACCACTGTAAGCATCGCCGATCTGCAGTAGGCTTCGTCTCTCCATATCGATCAGCACCGTGGCACTGGACCGATAGACCGGCGCCATCTGTGAAACGGCCACGTAGGCGATGACGGCAACAAGCACTGCGAGCGCAAGGATCCTCCACTTGTCGAGCATGATCGCGCGCCAGTGCTCGACGAACTCGGGCGTTTCCTCCTGTGTCAGGTTGAGATTGGATGGCGGCCCGCCGTGGTAGCGGCCCTCCGCGGGAACCATCTCCGCGGGGATAGACGCGGGTTTGTTCATCCTAGAAGAAGCTCTCTTCAACCGTGCCCTCGGCATAATGCGCACCTTGCTGTGTTATCCAGAATCAATGATTAGTCTATCATAGGGCGACGCTTTAGAAGTAGCAAGGAGGCCTCGCCAAACCCGTCATGGCGTACCCGCATGTACCCGACGGACGGTCTAAGCTATAGGCAGTACGCCTCGCTCGCCTTCGGCCTCCGCTGTCGCGAGGCCGGGGTTCCGGCCCTCAATGGGCTCGGTCAGGGACGCGTACGACAACCGCCTCTGCGAGACTTACTTGACGACACTCGAACTGGAGCTGCGCGACCGGCTGCGGTTCGCCACCTGGTCGAGGCCACGCCAAGCCATCGTTTCGGGTTCATCGAAGGTTAGCGCAGCACCACCGGCGGCATTTGATGCATTCCGTCGACGGCGAAATCCCACGTGAAGAGCACCCGCAGCGTGGCGGAGACCTGAGCGACGAGATAGTGCAGGCTGAGCCAGCGAACGCTGCCATGCACGATCGCCCCGTTGAGCCGCAGCCCGGCCAGGGCCATGTCACAAAGCGTGGCAGGGCGGAGCGGTGAGGACGGTCCTGTGGAGGGCGAGCCGGTAGTTCAGACCGTAGTTCAGGAGGCGCTCACGGCAAAGCCCATGCTGGAGGCCAGGATCGCGTCGGCGCGGCAGAGTTCCAGAAGCGTGAAGAGGACCAGGTACGGGGGCAAGGTGCTCAGCCCGGCGACCACGAGGAAGATCCCGCACGCGCGGGACAGGGGTCTCATCGGGTGCTCGGGCACAGGCGTTCACTCGTCGAAGGGGCTCGCCGCTCCTGTACCCACCGCCAGAGGCTCGTGGCCACGTCGACGCCGGCAAACGCCGCAAGGGCGGCAATGAGTGGCTCGGCTTCCAGGCGATAGCGGGTGTCCGCGAAGGTGAGGGCGACGGCGACCGCGTTGGCCCCGAGGAAGGCATAGACAGGCAGCAGATTCCGCGCGAGTGATCGGCTGCGCCAGACCCCACAAGAACAGGGCGAGGACCGGGACCCAGTAGACGGTATACAGCATGCCTCGCCGGGCGCAGGCGGCCACGTCGACGACCCGGTGTTCGGCCGCGTCCCACTTCGGGCTGCTGTTGGCAAAGGAGCGTGGGACTTTGTGCCAGCCGTACAGCCAGACGACCTTGCGAACATCGGTGAGGATGGCCTCGCCAGGGTGCTGGCGCAGGTAGTCCAGCGCCCACCACGGCAACATGACCGCCATCCACACGATGAGGAACGCTGCGCTCGACCGGACGGCAAGGCCGGGTCGCCGCTGCAGTACCAACCCGATGAGGGTGACCATGGCGAGGATGACAGTGGCCGGCCCCGAAACGAGACGTACCAACGGGAGAACGCAACCGAAGGGCCGGTGTCGATGATCTGCATGGCAGCTTGACCAGGTACGGATGCAGGGCTAGCACGAATCCGGCGACCAGGCCCACCACCGGGGAAAACAGCGTGCGGCCGATCTGGTAGCCTTCAGGAGACCAGCCAGCATCAGGGGATACAGCGGCATGCAGGTGCGGATACCCGTGTATCCGTCACCGCGGACGAGGGCTTCAGCGAGATCCAGGTAGCCACGACCGGCGTAGTTCTCCCATGGGTTCGCCCGGGCGGTCAGCCCAACACCAGATGGATCGCCAGATGGATCGTCAGACTGAGGCCCAGCAGGAGGGCCAACGCGATCGGCAGACGCCCAGGCCGGAAGCTGCGAAATATCGTCACATCCTCAGGCAGCGGTCTCGATCTCCCAGAGGACGCCGCGGGCGGCGTCGAGCGCGCTGGCCTCGAGCTCGGCCGCTCCCGCTCACCAGCGAGCCTCGGACGCGACGCGGTCGGACGGCGGGGGCGGTCCGCCGGACCTGCGGTTCGAGAGCGATGTCGTGCCCGGTGTTCTGAGTGGCTCTGAAGAGGTCCCGGCCGATCACATTCGCCAGCATCAAATGTGTCGTCGCGGAAGGCGTCGGCCAATCGCCCCCCCCCCGAAGGCCTCATCGAGCGACGGCCGCCTGTTCAGCTCGCGGAGCCCGGTAGCAGCCCGAGCCGATCGATGTGCAGCCACTTCGTGCATCGTCTTCCGAGTCGGACGAGCGAGGCCGGCGGTCGCTGTGTGAACCGCCAGCAAGCGAACGCGATGGGCTTTGCTCTCGCGCTCGAAGTGTCGGCGGGGTCTTAGCAAGGGGCTTAAGCGCTCAGTGCGGTGTTAGATCGCTTGGATGCTCCGTGTGTTTAGGTCGGCGCACAGGCGTCGATCGCCTCGCCGACATTCCCGCATAATATTCGACGTGGCTATTTGTCTTCTATCCTTGCCAGAGCGGCGACAGACCCTGCGACCAAGAAAGCGGCGGACGGTCCAAGCGCGACCGGTCCACCACAAATTGTGGAAGGAGAAGAATAAGGCAAGGCCAAGCAGCGCAAGGTCCGAAACGTGGAATAACCATCCTAAGAGCCCAATTATGATGTAAAACATGCTCATAGCACTGAGGAGAAAAAGCGTTTGCCGTTGAGACAAGCCCGCTGATAAAGCCAGGTGATGAAGGTGCGTGCGATCGGCGTGGAATGGCGATCGCCCGCTCGCCAGGCGGCGCGCCCCCACCGCGATCGTGTCACCGAGCGGTAGGGCCACTAACCACAGCGCGATTGTCGGTGCGAACACTCGATTGTCACCTTGGGATGAAGCAATGAGCAAGCACGCGAGTAGATATCCCAACAACGTGCTTCCCGCATCCCCCAGAAATACGCGCCCGCTACGCCGCCGGGCGCCGGGCAGATTGAAGAGCAAAAACGCTGTCATCGCGCTGGCTAGGCATATCGAAATCTGGAATAGCTCGTAACGCCCCGCCAGGCTGGCCATCACGATGAGCGCCAATAATGTCAAGACCGTTAGCATACCGGCGAGACCATCGACGCCATCGGACAAATTGATTGCATTGATTATCCCCACCATCGTGACCACAGTAAACGGCACAGCAAGCACACCCAGCGGGAGCACGCCCCCCCCGACGGACAGATTACCCAGGTCATAGAGCCGCACGTCGGCCCCGTAGATCGCCAATAAAGCCGCCGCGATGTGGGCGGCAAGGCGCCCTTCGGCAGAGATCGGGCAATAGTCGTCCCGTGCGCCGACACCCACCAAAAGCAGCCCCCCTGCCATGAGCCACGGGAGGCCTTCGAATACTGGCGTCAGCGCTATCATCGACGAGACGAAGCCCAGGTAAATCGCGATACCGCCCACCAAAGGCACTGAGCCTTCATGGCGCTTGCGCAGCCCATCCGGATTGTCCACCAGCCCCACGTGCGGGGCAACAGCGCGAAGGGCACGAATAATGCCCGCCGTGGACAAGAACGCTATTAGGCAACCCCAGAAGACTTCCATACAAGCAACCTCGCTCCTGAATTGGTGAACATCCCTTAATTGTAGCAAGCGACCTCACCCTCCTCCTCGCGCCTTCCCGCGCGAGCTCGTTCCGCATGCAAAACCCCTTCCTCTGCACGTTCGTTTGACGGATCTACAACATGGGTGGCATCTCCTGCCACGACCTATGCCGAAGTTTGATTCACGCGGAAGGGATACGCCGACTCACTCATGCCGCCGCACAACTTCGTATTATACCTCTTTTCTTTAACCCTGCCCTAGGATCAATGGTGTCCTCGGCGAACGGGCAGGGTCGGTGGAAGTTTAGGGAGGGGTTGAGGTATGCGGCGCAGAAGGCGTTGATTTGCATTGCATAACGCTGCGGGGATGGCCCTGTGCCGGCGGACGGTAGCACTCGGTGAGCCCGCCGGTGGCCAAGCACTGCCGCACCGGGCGGGTCAGTGCTGCCGTGAATAGCCCGTGGTGCGGCCCAGATAGCGCAGCACCAACCCCTTGTCCGTCCGCGCTTGACCCGACGGTAGGTCGAGGCTGGTAAAGCGCTTGAGTACCGCCTGGAGGTGCGAGCAGCGCCCCTCCTCGTCCCCGACGGACTGGAGCCGGACTCCCCCCGTCCCCTTCAGGAAGGCCCTGAGCTGCTCTAGCGCGCACACTCGCGTCTCGTTCCTGTCGATCACCATTGGCACCTATGATCGACCCAATGGCTACCGTTCAGTCTCATACAACGCACAACTCTGCGTTGTACCTACCGGAAACCTACCGGAGGAGACCTCTTGACATGGTGGGATATTTTGCCGTAGCCTTCCTCACGATCCCCTCAGGGAAGGTTCGTGCCACTGCGCGAGAGGCTTAAGATGGAGACCCTATCACCATTTGCTGCCAGGTCAGCGTA
>JALZID010000323.1 GCA_030860485.1 Pseudomonadota bacterium
GGCCTACATCATTGGCAAGAACTGCGTGCAGTTCTTCACCGTCGAACCGGAGCCTCTCCTTCCATTATGCACCACGCCCCGGCCTTACGACATACATCTCGTCGGTCTGAGGCGAAGCCTCGTTAGGATTCTGCTTCGCCCGGGCGCTACAATCGCCGCCATGACGTCGAGCGCCCTCCGCGCGAGCATCGTGCGCCTCGGAGGAAGGGAATGATCGAACCCAGCCACAACATCGATAAGCTGGTCGCCGAGCTCACCCTCGAGGAGAAGGCACGGCTGACCGCCGGCGAGGACATGTGGTCGACGGTCGCGATCGAGCGGCTCGGCATCCCGAAGGTCCGCATGACCGACGGGCCCAACGGCGCCCGTGGGTCCGCGCTGCTCGGCGCGGGCCCCGCCACCGCCGCCTGCACGCCCTGCGGCTCTGCGCTGGGGGCGACGTGGAACCCCGGCTTGGTCGAGCGTGTCGGGGCGATGGTAGGCGAGGAGGCCCGCACCAAGGCGTGCCGGGTGCTGCTCGGTCCGACGGTAAACATCCACCGCTCACCCCTGGGTGGCCGCAACTTCGAGTGCTACGCCGAAGACCCGCTGCTCGCGGGGCGGGTCGCCGCCGCGTTCGTGCGCGGCGTGCAGTCCCAAGGCGTAGTCACCACGGTCAAGCACTTCGCCGGCAACGACGCCGAGTTCGAGCGCAACACGATCAACTCGGTGATCGACGACCGCGCCTTGCGGGAGATCTACCTGGTGCCCTTCGAGCTCGCCGTCCGCCATGGGGGGGCGCTCGGGATCATGACGGCTTACAACCGGCTCAACGGCCCGTTCTGCGCCGAGCACGCCGGGCTGCTGGCCGGGATCCTGCGCGGCGAGTGGGGGTTCGAGGGGTTCGTGCTCACCGACTGGTACGCCCTCGGCTCCACCGCGGGGTCGGCCGAGGCGGGGCTCGACCTCGAGATGCCGGGACCCGGCCGCTTCTTCGGGCCGGCGCTCGCCCGAGCGGTCGAGGCCGGCGAGGTGGACCAGGCGCGGCTGGACGCCCAAGTGCGCCGGCTCTTGAGCGTGTTCCACTGGGCCGGGGCGTTCGACGACCCGCCCGACGTCGGCGAGCGCTCCGTCGACCGCCCCGAGCACCGCGCGCTGGGGCGTGAGGCGGCGGCCGAGGCGATGGTGCTGTTGAAGAACGACGGCGTGCTGCCGTTGGACCCCGCGCGCATCCGCGCCCTGGCCGTGATCGGGCCCAACGCCGATCGGGCTCAGATCATGGGTGGCGGGTCGGCCAGCCTGCGGCCCCACTACCGCATCACTCCTCTGGAGGCGATCCGCGCACGCCTGAGCGACCGAGTTACCATCCGTCACGAGCGGGGCTGCGACACGGCGCGTACGACGCTGCCGCTTGGGGTGACACAATTGAGCACGCCGGACGGCACGCCGGGGCTAGCGGTCGAGTTCTTCGCAGGTCCCGACCTCGCCGGCGCGGTGGTGCACCAACGCGTCAGTCTCGATAGCCACCTGCTGTTCTTCGGCGAGCCGGCGCCCGACGTCCCCGCGGAGGCGTTCTCGTTCCGGGCCACTGGCCGGTTCACGCCGGTGGACGCCGGCCCGCACACCTTCACGCTCGTGCAGGCCGGCCGGGCCCGTGTCCTCGTCGATGGCGAGGTCCTCCTCGACGGCATGAGCGATCCGCCACCGCCAGGCCAGGAGCTCTCCGGCCTGGGCAGCGAGGAGATCACGGCGACCGTCGAGCTCGTTGCCTGCCGGCCCTATGAGCTGGTGATCGAGTACTCGAGTCACGACACGGCGGTGCTCCGGGGCGTCAAGGTCGGCTGTCGCCTGCCGTCGCCCGACGATCTGCTCGATCGGGCAGTCGCCGCGGCGGCGGCGGCCGACGCGGCGGTCCTCCTCGTGGGTGCCAACGACGACTGGGAGTCGGAGGGTCACGACCGCGAGGCGATGGACCTGCCCGGGGACCAGGACGCGTTGGTCAGCCGGGTCGTCGCGGCCAATCCGAACACGGTGGTGGTCGTAAATGCGGGGTCGCCGGTGACGATGGGGTGGGCAAGTGAGGCCCCGGCCATTCTCCAGATCTGGTTTGGAGGCCAGGAGATGGCGAACGCCCTCGTCGATGTCCTAGTTGGAGCGTCGGAGCCGGCCGGCCGCCTGCCCACGACGTTCCCGATCCGGCTGGAACACAACCCGTCGTACGGCAACTTCCCCGGCGAGAACGGCCAGATCCGCTACGGCGAGGGCGTGCTGGTCGGCTATCGCTGGTACGAAGCCCGTCGCCTCCCGGTCCGGTTCCCCTTCGGTCACGGCTTGTCGTATACGACATTCACGATCGGCGAACCGCGTCCGTCGTCCAGCGAGCTCCTCTCAGGCGCGACGCTCGCCATCGACGTGCCGGTCACCAACTCGGGCCGCCGGCGGGGCGCCGAGGTCGTCCAGTGCTATGTGGCTCCTCTCTCGTCGCGTGTGGTGCGACCGCCCAAGGAACTCAAGGGGTTCGCCAAAGTATGGCTCGATCCCGGGGAGACAGCGACGGTCAGGCTGGCGCTCGATGAGCGAGCCTTCGCCTACTGGGACCCTGGTGATCCCGACTGGGCCGCGATCCAAGCCCGGCTGGCTGGCTTGGTGCCCGTACCGGCCGAGCGCGGAGGCGAGCGGCGCACCGATCCGGGCTGGTACGTCGACGCCGGGCGCTACGAGCTACACATCGGCAGATCGTCTCACGACATCGCCCACATCGTGCCGATCACGGTCAAGACCGATCGGCATGACCCGGGTTCCGGCCGCTAGCGATCCGCTCGCGGACCAGCCGTTTCCGCTGTCCGAGCTCTGGGAAGCCGTCCTGCTCTGCTCGATGCCCACCCGGCTGCCGCATCCCGACCTGCGGCGGCAACGGGTCTCGCGGTCGAACGAGCGCGGGCCCGCCCTGCGCTAGGGCCCGCTCCACTGATAGAGCCAGGTGTCCGTGAGCATCTGATTCCCGAGCTTGAGTTGGGCGTGGAACTCGACTGGATCTTGCTTGGGATCTGGGGCGAATTCGAACACCAGACGCCAGGAGTGGTCGATCAGGTTCTTCTACATTTCAGGTTTGATTATCCTTCCGGAGAGGAAGCACTCAGGACCGGCTCGACCTTTGCCTCGGGGTTTAGGGAAGCCAGGGCTTCGGTGCCGAAATCGACGACGAACTTGCGCTTGCTGCTGTCGAGCCGGCCCGTGCCCGAGGCGCCCGTGTGCGTGGAAACGGCTCTGCCTCCGGGTGGCCCCGGCGAACTGTTGAGGAGGAAGTCCAGGCGATAGTTGAAAAACCATTCCTGGCCGGCAGCGGTCGATTCCTCCGGTACAAAAAAAGGCCACGATGTTGTCGTAGAACTCGGCGTCGCTCGGGATCTCGATGAGATAAAGCGAGCCGGGTCCCCACCGGCCCAAGGGCTCGACCCAGGCGCTTGGACGTGCGTGATACATGGAGGTCAAATCCTGATAGTGATCGAAGATCCGATCGCGTTGCATCAGGCCGAAGCCTGCGATGTCCTCTCCCGCGAAGACACTGGTCGCCACCTTGCGCGGATTGTTCAATGGCCGCCAGAGCCACTCGCCGCTGTGCATGGCGATGAGCAGGCCGTCGGAATCGTGGACCTCGGGCCGGGAATCGTCGAAGCGTCTGTCACCGTGCTCGCCATGGAAGAACATGCTGGTCAAGGGGGCGACACCCATGCGTCTCACCCCTTGGCGAAGAAACACACGGGCCTTGACTTCCATCGACAGATCGATACCGGGGTGGATGAGGAAGCGGTAGGCCCCGGCCGCGCTCGGGCTATCGAGCAGGGCATAGACGGTGAGCGTTTCACTGTGAGGTTTTGGCTTTTCTATCCAGAACTCCTTGGCTGCCGCCGCCGTCGGCGACCGCGAACTCCGGGGTGTCGTGATCGATCCGACACTGACCCAGCCGGCGTTGGCGCGGAGATCGTAGATGCCGTAGGGAATCGCCTTGCTCAGTTCCTCGTCCTGAAAGCTGGTGACTGCCCCGGCTTTCGACTCAACTCGGCCGCCAGCGTGCGGACGCTCTTGCAGGATCCAGCGGAGTGGCGACATCGGAAGGCCTCGGGTGGCGGCTCCGTAACTCCTCCGGCGCCGGGCGCAACCCCGCATCCGTGTCCGTCAGCCGCGGCCGGCCCGCACTTCGAACTTCTCGGCAATGAGCGATTCGTCGTCCACCCCGCAATGGTATCGGGTCCGATCGTACTTGTAAACTCTAACGTTGCATAAATGTCGCTTGGCTGAGGATCTCATGCAGCTTGCAGTGCGTCGAGGTAATGCAACAACTCCTCTTGGACCGCGCGCCGCACTCGCGCCCGGGCATCGGATGCCGAGCCCAGAATCCCCACCAACCCACCGAGCCCGGCGCTTCCGCCGGCGCGCACCGCTTTTGCACCGCAACTCATTACCTAGCCCGTCCGACCAAATATTAGCGGCACTTTCTCCGTTGACAACCCGCGTTGAATCCGCTATCGTTTGACCCAGCGCAGGATGACGCTGGGTAACGTGTCGCAGACCAGATCGCTGCGAGACCGGCAGCAGATCCACCGGCAAGAGGAGGGCTGACACGGGACTCGTTGCGTGGCCTCTGGATCGCAAATGGCGGGATTATCAGATCCCGATATGGCAAGCGCCCGAGCCAGAATCACAGGCAGATTTCTAGACTCACGTGAGAGATACAGCTATTGTACTAGGAGAATGTAAGAGTATGGAACTGTGCGTTGTGGTCCCCACTTTTAATGAGGTACAAAACATTCAACCGATGGTGGAACGCCTCAGCCTCGCTCTCGAACGGATAGAGTGGGAGGTGGTTTTCGTTGATGATGATTCGAGTGACGGCACCGCGGATGTTATCCGGGCGCTCGCTCTGGACAACATCCGCGTGCGTTGTTTGCAGCGAATCGGGCGTCGCGGTCTGTCCACGGCTGTTATCGAAGGCATGTGCAGCACCGGTGCAACCTATTTGGCGGTCATCGACGGCGATCTGCAACACGATGAATCCCTGTTGCCCAAGATGCTCTCTACGTTAAAGAGCGAGGGGGTCGATATCGTCATCGGTAGTCGTTACATCGTTGGGGGCAGCACGGGCGCGTGGGAAGACTCCCGTGCTCGGATCAGCGCACTCGCCAACCGCCTCAGTCGGCTAATCATTAAGACCGAACTCTCTGACCCGATGAGCGGGTTCTTCATGCTGCGCCGGGACGCCTTCTTCTCTGCGGTTCGGCGGCTATCTGGCCTTGGTTTCAAGATCCTGCTCGACCTCTTTTCGTCCTCGCCGAACTCGCTACGTTACAAGGAGTTGCCTTATACGTTCCGACCGCGGACGCACGGTGCGAGCAAACTGGACAGCCAGGTCGCTATTGAATACTTGTTGCTTCTTATCGATAAGCGGGTGGGACATGTTGTGCCTGCACGCTTTATCATGTTTGCAGGTATTGGGGCCCTGGGGCTTGGCGTACACTTGGCGGCGTTATGGCTTGGCCTCCGCCTGGTAGGCATGGGATTCGTTACGGCCCAGACGGTGGCGACACTGATCGCTATGACATCGAATTTCTATTTGAATAACATCTTGACATACCGCGATCGGCGCTTGCGCGGCACCAGGCTACTTGTAGGCCTGTTGTCGTTTTATCTGGTCTGCAGTGTCGGTGTTCTGGCCAACATTGGAGCTGCCGACTACGTTTATAGAATAGATCAGGTCTGGTGGGTCGCTGGCATGGCGGGAGCCTTCGTCGGCGCGGTATGGAACTATGCTATGTCGTCACAGTTTACCTGGAGTCGCTAGCCCGGATTTCTCACCGGTGGTATGGAAGAAGGCCGTACCTCGTAGCATAATATGTTCTAGATCAGCAGGTTATGCCGATATACGAGGACGGCCTTATGAACACAGAGTGTAGCGCAGAGCGGATAGACTTTCACGGTCTTAGAGGGCGGGGGGTG